>JAWVZW010000236.1:0-4218 GCA_033721975.1 Balneolaceae bacterium | reverse complement strand
CCGAAAAGTCCCCCTTAGAAGGGGGTGCCGGAGTCCCGACGACTGTCGGGCCGGAGGTGGGGGATGAAGCGGAGTCGGCCAATGCCCAAAACCTCTCCACCATCCTCGAAATATTGGATGATATAGAGAATAACCTCCGCAAGATCCATGAACACGGCTCACGGGCCGACGGTATTGTGAAGTCGATGCTTCAGCATTCCAGAGGAAGCGACGGCAATATGGAGCCCACCGGCCTGAACGCTCTCGTTAAAGAATACGTCAATCTGGCTTTTCATGGAATGCGAGCAGGAAATAATCCCATAAATGTAGATATTGACCTGCAGCTTGATGAGAATGTGGGTGAGATAGATCTGGTGGCTGAGGATTTTTCGCGGGTCATTTTGAATTTGTGCAATAACGGGTTTGATGCAATGAGGGAGAAGGATAAGCTGACATCCCGACAACAGTCGGGACGACAGCTATCAGCTGATACTGGAAATGTCTATGAGCCCAAACTTACAGTACGAACCAAATCAAATCCAGACGCTGTCACCATCGAAATCGAGGATAACGGTTCAGGGATTCCGGATGAGATCAGGGACAAAATCCTTCAGCCATTTTTTACCACAAAAAAGGGGACCCAGGGTACAGGGCTCGGCCTGAGTATTACCAACGATATAGTGAAAGCACATGGGGGTGAATTGAAAGTATCCACGCAGGCTGGAAATGGAACCACCTTCACTATTGATTTGCCAAATAAATGAGGTCATGAAATTAACAAAACAACAGGAAGCGGAAATAATGCCGATCTATGAAGAGTGGTGGCATAGCTATCTGAACGGTGATGTTAAAACTTATGACCATTACCTGGATGAGGACTATCGGTTTGTTGGTTCCACAGAGGCTGAAGATTTCCTGAATAAAGTGGATACCACACAATTCTTTGATGCAACTGCAGATCAGCTTTCGGGAAAAACACAAAAGAGAAACAGTAAGCTTACAGCAGAATATTATGATGGGGTTGTATTTATTACCGAATTGACTGACACATATTTACTGTTCGGTGATGAATGGACCTTCTATGGAAAATTCCGTTTATCCTCCATGCTCCGGAAAACAAGCGCTGGCTGGCGTTTTATTTACCAGCATTTTTCGGTTCCCGATTCAAAAGTACATGAAGGAGAAACAATAGGATTCGAACAAGTCTCAAAGGAGAATCAGGAATTAAGAGATGCTATAAAACGCCGAACCGCAGAGCTTGAAAACAAAAACCGTGAACTGGAGATCGAATCCGCCCTCGAACGTGTACGCTCGGCCTCTATGGCTATGCAGCGAAGTGATGAACTGGCCTCAGTTGCCCGTACCGTTTTTGAACAGTTAAGAGCCCTTGGAATCGATGCCTACCGATCCTGGATTGATATTTTTCATGTGGATGAAGGATATGTGTTGACCTGGTCAACCGACTTTGAAGGAAATTTTCAGTCAAACCCCGCTACGTTTCCGTTAGACTTCGATGAGACAATGTCCGACTTCTACAGGGATTTCAAATCCCCTTCCAGATTCATCGAATTGGAAGCTCATGGCGATGAGGTGAAGGAGTGGTTTGACTACCTCTATTCAGTGAGTTCAGATCCAATATTCAGGATGACCAGTGTACCGGATGATTTGTACCAAATCTGGGCCAAGCATAAATACGGGACGGTCGCAACGACAAAGCTAACCCCCCTTACAGAGGATGAAAAAGATATTCTGAACAGGTTTGCCAAGGTTTTTGAACAAGCCTACACCCGTTTTCTTGACCTCAAGAAAGCCGAAGCCCAGGCTCGTCAAGCGCAGATTGAAGCCGCGCTGGAACGGGTAAGATCCAGAACCATGGCCATGCAATCCAGCGATGAATTGACTGAAGCTGCGTCAGAGATGTTCAGTCAGATCAAGTCTCTGGGTCTTGACCCATGGAGTTGCGGTTTTAACATTTTTAATGAGGATAAAACGGTCATTTCACAATGGGTGAGTACTGCAGATGGAAGACCTATCAAGCCATTTGATACACCTGCCACGAAAGGCAATTTTAAACGCATTGTCGAGCATTCAGAGAAGGATGAGCCTTTATACATTGAGAAGTTAGAGGGTAAGAAATTGGAGGACATCTATAACTATATGGCCACGCTTCCTACGCTTGACAGGATATTTGAAGAGTTGGATGAAGCCGGTATAGAGCTGCCCAAAAAGCAGGTTGATCATGCTGCTTACTTTAAGCACGGGTATTTGATGTTCATCACATATGATGAAGTACCTGAGTTTCATTCCATCTTTAAGCGTTTTGCCAACGTCTTTGAACAGACGTACACCCGTTTCCTTGACCTCCAAAAAGCTGAAGAACAAGCCCGCGAAGCAAAGATCGAGACGGCGCTCGAAAAAATACGATCCAGAACCATGGCCATGCAAAATGGTGATGAACTGCAGGAGGTTGCTGTTCTCTTGTATAAAGAGCTCATCGCCCTTGGAGTAACCAATTTTGTAACATGCGGCTACGTCGAGGTAAATGAAGAAATTCAGCGGCAGCATACCTGGGTAACCGCTCCCGGCGGAGATACCATGGGTTTATTTCATCTTCCATTAACGGGTGATGCCACGTTTGATGAGCGATATGCCGCTTGGAAAAACCAGGAAACAGTATTTCATCAATCGATTGCCGGCCAGGTGCGAAATGATCACCTGGAGTATGCCATCACGACCTTTAACTCCAAAGAGGCCGAAGAGATGGTACGCAGCCAGTTTCCGGACCCCACCGTGTTTTACTGCTTTAACTTTCCCCATGGATATCTGCACACTGTTGGCGGTTCTCGCTTAGACGAAGAAGAAGAAAAATTACTCGCCAGATTTACCAAAGTATTTGAACAAACGTACACTCGTTTTCTGGATCTCAAAAAAGCCGAAGAACAGGCTCGCGAAGCCAATATTGAGATGTCTCTGGAGAAGATACGCTCACGCACCATGGGCATGCAGAAAAGTGAAGAACTGCCGGAAGTTGCCAATCTGATGTTTCTGGAAATTCAGGCCCTGGGAATAAACGCCTGGAGCTGCGGGTACTGCATTTTAGAAGAAGATCGCAGATCCAGTATCTGCATCATGAGCAGTGAAGGAACCATTCAAAAGCCGTTCCTTCTCCCCCATATAGGTGAACCGTCATTTGATGAATGGGATGATTTCGTTCATAGCGATAATTCATTTTTTGTACAGGAACTGAAGGGGAAAGCGATTGAGAGCCACTATGATTTCATGACGTCGCTGCCTCAGCTTCAGCCTATTTTCCAGGAACTTAAAGACGCAGGCCTTTCACTGCCAACCTATCAAATCAATCATCTTTCCAAGTTCTCGGCCGGGTTTCTTCTCTTTATTACGTATGAGGAAGTTCCCGAGGCGCATGACATATTCAAACGCTTTACAAGCGTGTTCGACCAAACCTACACCCGCTTTCTGGATCTCCAAAAATCTGAAAGACGAGCTCGTGAGGCTGAAATCGAACTGGCGCTTGAAAGAGTCCGTGCGCAGGTTACGGCCATGCAGAAGTCATCCGATCTCTTCGATATCGTGGTGAACATGCGGAAGGAGTTCATTTCACTGGGTCATAAGGCCGACTATTTCTGGCACATGCGGTGGATGCCGGATTCCTATGAGATGTCGATGACCTCTGAGGATGGAAATCGAATTGGTATGGTGATCAGCATACCGAAGTTTGTTCATGATTCCATACCCGGTCTGGCCAAATGGGAAAAAGGCTCAGATCCTGTTTACGTGATGCCCCTGAATGCAAATGATGCCTGGGACTATATCGAAAATATGAATACCCACGGCCGGTATGAACAGGCCGATCCCAATGCACCGACGGAAAAGGATATCCAGGAAATCGGGGGGCTTACTTTTATCATCGCTCGAACTTCTCATGGTGAGATCGGTTTCAGTCTCCCTGGCGAAGTCCCCGATCCGCCTAAGGACGCACTGGATACTCTGAAACGCTTTGCCGGAGTCTTTGATCTTGCTTACCAGCGTTTTGAGGATTTGCAGGAAGCGGAACAACAGGCACGACTCGTTCTTGAAGAACGGGACCGTCTCGAAGTGGCCCTGAATGAGCTGCACGCCACTCAGGATCAGCTCGTCCAGCAGGAAAAACTCGCTTCCCTGGGTCAGCTCACCGCCGGCATCGCCCACGAAATCAAGAACCCGCTCAATTTCGTAAAT
>JAWVZW010000235.1:0-4244 GCA_033721975.1 Balneolaceae bacterium | reverse complement strand
ATCTCGCCTCGGGGTCTCAATTCTTTCGATCAATTAACCCCGCGCTTCGCACGGGGCTACCTATATTTAACGCCTACGGTGTAAGGGATGGGTATTTTAAAAAAATTACAGGGTGTAAGGCACAGATTTCAATAAAGACAACTCGATCTTCAACGCCGTAGGCGTGGCACATTAATAGCCGCCGATTTCAATTGGCGGTAAGATGAATTCCGATAATATTCCTCCGAGTCGGGATACGGTTAAAGTCTGCATCAAAATCGAGGAGGTACTGGGAAAGATTTGAAATAAAAACGATCGGGATGGTGATCACCGGCAAGTTTTTTCCCGCTACCCCTCGACACATACCCGGGTGCTGATAACGATCTCGCCTCGGGGTCTCAATTCTAACGATCTATTTACCCCGCGCTTCGCATGTGGCTACCTATGTTTAACGCCTACGGCGTATAGGATGGATAATTAATGCTGGGTGTAGGTCTCAAGAGGTAGGGAGTGTGGCCAGGTTTTAAGTTTTAAGACGCGGATTTCGGGTTTAGAGTTGCGCGTTTGTTGAGTCATGAAATCAGAAGCAGCTGAGATCATACCCGTCTCACGTTTGACGTCTGACGTCTAACGTCTCAAGACTCATGACTCACGACTAATCCCCATCAATTCACACTATCCGGCGAACTGCTCAGTCCGAGCTGTTCCTTCATACGCTTGAGTCCCTCGCTCGCTTTTTGTTTCCAGTCTTCGGTAACGTATCGCCGGACCATCAGCACGGACGACGGAGCCCTGTCGGCCACAATGTCGGTGACGGTGCCGAAAAGCACTTTACGGATACTCCATTCATGGGAAGCTCCGATAATGGTGAGATCATAAGAATCTTCTTCATATTCATCGATGATGCCATCGGTAATCTCTGAGGCAACTTTAGTTTTGATTCGGACTTTGTCCATTGAATCGGTGAGTGACATTACAAATTCACGCAGCCGTTCTTCTTCCTGCTCTATGTTGGTGCCTTCCTTGACCAGGCGCAGCAGGGTGAGCTTGGAATTCATGTTGCGGGAAATTCTAAGGCCTATTTCAAGACCCAGCTGGGCATGATATCCGCCTCCCCAGGGCAGCAGGATTGATTCAATTTTTTCAAAACCGCGATCCTTGAATACACCTACATCCGCCTTGGTATCTTTGATGATACTCTGCACCGGAGATTTATGAATTCTGCCAATATTGAATTCACCTTTCCAGCCCATCAGGATCATGTCGGCCTTGCGCTGCTCCGTTTCGTGTATCAGTCCGTTAAAAATATTGTATGCTGCCTCTGATACCGCTTCAAAGGTTGTTTCATTTAACACATCGGCCATTCCTTCTGCAGCCTGAGGCTCTTCCCGTTTATATTTGTCAAATGTCTCACGGATTTTATGCTCAACCTCTTTTCGTTCATTCAGCTTCTTACGAATGGTAGCCAGCGGTGTCTGGTAGGGAACCTTAACAATACTTAAACCGGTCACTTTGCCGCCCTCTTCAGCACCTGTTGCAATCAGCTTGCTCACCCTCAATAGCACACCCTCTGTTTTAGGATTGGCAAGTGCTGTAACAATATGGCGTGGTTCATTTGCATTCAGCTCTCTCACGCCAGGCTTCCATTCCCTGGCCTCTTCAGCAACGTGTCGCTCAATCGGCTGGCTGAACATCTTCAACCCGTTTTGCTCCCAGCTTTTCTTCAGTTCAGGTAGTGAGTGTTCGAAATCTACTTTTGACCGACCCCAGGCTGCATACCACACAAGACTTCCGGTTATAAGTACACAGACAGCAATTTGTGCAAATGTGCCCGAATAGATGATGATGCCAATACACCCCAAGGCAGCAATAATTTGCAGGCCCGGTGTGCCGGGAGAGCGGTAGGTAGGTTTGTACCATTCAGGATTGGATGCACGCAGCATTACGCAGCCGATATTAAGTGCCGCGTAGCTGTAAAGCTGTAGTACACTTGCAACTTTTGCCAGGTTTTCCAGACTGTCGAGAAGCAAAAAGGTGAGTGCAAGAATTCCCGTAAAAAGAATGGCCCGGTAGGGAGTAAGACGGGTTTCATGAATTTTGCTCAGCCACTTGGGAACCATACGGTCGCGCGCCATGGCAAGATTGATGCGGGAGGAAGCCAGAATACTCGCATTGGCGGATGAGATGGTTGCCAGAAGTCCCGCAAAGATGAGCACCACCACGCCCGGATTTCCAACCATGGTTCGTGCGGCTGCAGTTAGCGGATCACGAACCGACCCGATGGTATCCTGTGTAAACATTCCACCGATTACCAGCAGAATCACCACATAGAGTAGTGTTACGAGGGCTACAGAACCAATAAGGGCGCGGGGTAGATTCTTGGACGGTTCCTTAATCTCCTCAGCTACAGCGGCAATTTTCACAAATCCCAGAAAGGAAACAAAAACAAGTGCGGTGGTTTCCATGATCGGAGAAGTGCCAAACGGGAAAAAAGGAGTGAAGTTGTCCGTGTCAATATTGAAGACTCCCAAGAAGCTAAACGTGGCCAGTATGCCCAGCAGAGTCAGTACCACGATTACCTGTGTTCTGCCGGATTCTTTGGCTCCGATTACATTGAGCAGGGTGAGCAGTACACCCCCGATAAAAGCTCCCCAAAAGGCCGTAACAGGCAGGAACTGGCTTAAGTACTCACCCATGCCATACAGGTAAAATGCAATGGCAAACGTAAGGCTGAGCCAGATTCCGACTCCGGATATGGCACCCAGGGCGGGTCCCAGTGAGCGTGAGACGAAATAGTAATCACCCCCGGATGTCGGCATTCCGGTTGCGAGTTCAGCTGCACTGGACGCAGTGATCATACACACGATGCCGGAAAGGATATACGCAAAAATGGCTGCCGGTCCTGACATCTCCAGGGCGACCCCTGCAAGCAGGAAGATACCTGCCCCGATCATGGTTCCTGCTCCAATGGTTAACGCATCCCAAAAACCCAGTTCTCTTTGCAGTTCACTCATATAGATTCATTTTTTTCAATAACCGACAATCTACAGATACTTCCTGACTTCTCAAGTTATAGGGTAAATTTTTGATATTAAGATGTAAATGATAACAGGTTAACCAATCTAAACACGGTAATGTTCATTAATAACAAAAGCTTTTGCCTGATTTTTGGATGACTATCATTAAAATGAGTTGAACGGATTGAGTTATCATTTTCTTTTTATTTACAATACGATCTGTATTCGACTGTAGTTTTCTTACTTAACCATAACGGAGAAGATATGAAGCTTGGAGCCTTTTCAGTAAGCCTGAGTGTAAAAGATCTGGGCAGATCAAAACAGTTTTATGAAATCCTCGGCTTTAGCGTTTTTGCTGGAGATGAAGACCGCAACTACCTGATTATGAAAAACGGAGACGCACTCATAGGATTATTTCAGGGGATGTTTGAAGGGAACATTCTGACGTTTAATCCGGGCTGGGACTCTGATGCAAATAAACTGAGTGATTTCACGGATGTCCGGGAAATACAAAAGCATTTGAAAGAAAATGGGATTACACTGATCCGGGAAGCGGATGATACGTCTGAAGGGCCGGCCAGCATCACCCTGGAAGATCCGGACGGAAATGCGATCCTGATCGATCAGCACGTTTAGAGTTCCGCGATAATTTTTTGCACAGCCAAATCATTATCCATAACAATTACTATGGCTTGCTCGTAAGAAGAGAACCATCTGAATTCTAAGCCAACGCTATTTATGCAAAAAGATCGTCCCTTACGAAATGCACTGGATGAGTCAGCGGATATCAAAATTGAACGGGATTCGGTTGAGAAGCCGATTAATGAAGATCTCTCCATGGAGGAAAATGAGGAGACCTCTGAAGGAGATGTCATAGGTGTACTGCTCCGGGGATTTATAGCATTTTTTACCGCCGTCTTTTTGAGTGCGGTGGTTTCAGGATTACTGGAAGTTGCACAGGGCTGGGAGATCACATTTGGTAGCCTGCCTATGATAGTCCTCACTTCTCTTCTTTACTATCCATCCTATAAAGTTCTCAAGCGTCTGGGGTTTTTCAGAAAAAACTCAGAGTAATTCTGTCTTATTCATTGGCTGGCGGGCAAATGGGAAGATCAAAGTTTTTCTATGATCTTTACAGTGTTTACCTATATTGGCTTCTAAATTTATTTTCTCAGCCTTACCGAATCATAATCAAAACCTCCTTCTTATGATGAGATTGATCAAGGTGTTCCCTTCATTTATTGTCCT
>JAWVZW010000234.1:0-4289 GCA_033721975.1 Balneolaceae bacterium | reverse complement strand
AGCCCGGGCGCACCCAATTCTGCCATGATGCAGATAGATCCCTCTGCAGTCAATTTCAGGGGCGATCTATCCCTGCCTGTCAGGGACGGACGTTCTCTAAAACTTATGGGAGCGGTCAGAACGAGTTACTGGGATATTTACAGAGATCCGGCCAGACAACGTGCTCTGAAAAACTGGGACCGCCTTGATCCCCTCATGACCAATGCAATCATGGATCTGGACGTAGATGCCGGAAGATACTCTACCATTGAGCATCGGGGCGACCTCTCCTATTATGATCTTCATCTGGCAGGGCAGTATTCACCTGATGATTTCAGCCGGATCCGGTTCTCTGCCTATGCAGCTGACAATCAGATTACTACCGGACTCATCAATGAACAGACAGACGATGTGAATATTCCCGGTTACCTCTATGCGGTGGACGCTCACGATTGGTCCAACCAAATGATTCAGGCACAGTGGGCAAAAATGATTTCCCCCCGCCTCGATCTGAATATCCAGGCCGGATACTCTGAAAATTCATTCGATCATGTTAACCGTGCCGGAGTCACGGATTTCCGGCCGGGCGAGGGTTTCTTTTCTGTTTTATCCAGCAGTAGTGACGCATCCTTTTCAGAATCGGAACGTTTGCTGCCCACCCAGATCGATGGCAATCGGATTCGGCATTTTCAAATAAGCAGTGAAGCCAGCTACAGTTTTCTTCCCTCTTTTTCCATTACCGGCGGCATCAAATCCGAAAGAATTTATTCGGATGTGACCATTACAGAACCGGATCCTGTTTTGACTGTCGCCGATCAGTATTCCACACTCCTGTCCGGCTTTTTGACCGCTGACCATCAGGCAGGCCGTCATTGGCGGTTTTCGTATGGATCCAGGTTCACATGGCTCAATACCACGAACCGGTTATATGCCGAACCCAGGATTTCCGCACAATATGATCAGACAGAATCGGCTGTCGGATACTGGTCGTTCAGAATTGCAGGCGGACTCTACCGGCAATTTATTAATGAGTATCGAATCACGAACACCGGCCCTACAGCGATTGTACCGGAAATTCCGATCTGGTCGCACACCGGTGATACCGCCATCCCGAAGGCATGGCATATAACAACCTCATTTCTTGTTGAACCAACTGACCAGGCTACAATTACAGCGGAATGGTTTTACAAATGGCATCCCTCTGCAAATTTTACCGCATACACTGAATCCGATGGAAGCTCTGCGGTTGTCCGCGATCAGGTTTCGGCTTTTGGCATATCTACAGAAATGCGGACCTGGGGATTTGGCGTCCGCTACTCACAGTCATTGGGCAATCGTCGGGCCAGGCTTACCGCAGGATATGATTTCAGCTTTGCCGAAATAGATCTGACCCGGCAATTCGGCAGACCCGTTTCCACACCATGGAATGAACCGCATCGGACGCATGTATCAGCATTGGTCCGTATTCAGCCAAACCTGATGATTACCACTACATGGCGGGGAATCTGGGGCAGAAGCTGGGCATACAGAAGAGCTTATTATAATTTCCTTCTATTCGATGATTCAGTACCTGAGTTGTCGGAAAGATTTGCCAATCCTGACCGGGATCAGCTTCCGGCATTCCATCAGACGGACATGATGATCATTTGGCAGCCTTCAGCCGGAAAAGCAGATCTTGAACTTCGTGCCGGGCTGATCAACCTGTTCAACCAAAAGAATATCCTGGAAAAAACTCTGGTTCCGGTCTATCAGAATGGCACCCAGACGGGATATGAGGAAAAAGCACGCAGAATGCCCGGTATCTATCCGAACTTCAGCCTTCGGATCAAGCTTTAATGGCATTCACTCTGCTTTTGAATGTTGAATTGAGAAGAAGAAAGTGACTCGACTAGTCCCACCCTTTCTCACCAATCAGAGGTACAAATTTGAAATGCCTGAATTGTTCCTCTTCATAGTCTTCTTCTGAAACACGCGTAATCCGGACCATCACCTGACTTTCCTGATTCCCTACCGGTACCACCAGTCGCCCGCCTACCGACAGCTGGTTAACAAGGTCTTCGGGTACAACAGGCGCACCGGCTGTAACCACGATTCCGTCATAGGGAGCATAGGCTTTCCACCCAAGCGTACCGTCACCCAGCTTGAGATGCGGCCTGTAACCCAGCTGCCTGAGCATTTTTTTTGCATTGTGATAGAGTTCATCCTGCCGTTCCACACTGTACACCTCTGCACCCATGTGGCAAAGAATCGCTGCCTGATATCCTGAACCCGTACCGATTTCCAGAACTTTATCACCTTTTTCTACCTCGAGCAGCTCGGTCTGTACCGCAACCGTGTAGGGCTGAGAAATGGTTTGTCCGCTGCCAATAGGCAAGGCGGTATCTTCATAAGCACGGCTTTCCAGCGCAGTATCCACCATTTCATGCCGTGGAATCGTACGGATAGAATCAATAACGCGTTCATCCTTGATCCCTTTCTCGCGAATCTGTTCCGCAAGTGCATTTCTGCGCTGCTTGTATTTACGATCTGATATGGTCACAAAAGAGCGGCTTAAGATTGTAAGCAATTGTCACTGGCAAAGGATACGGATTCTCCTCCTCTGTTTGAAATGATTGCATGCTTTGCTCTTATTTTACCTCACCAGACTTATTTATCTGTTGAACCGGAATTGCAGAGTGGCATACCAGGTTCGGGGAGGAGAGGGTATAATACCCGGACCCGGATAGCCGGTGGCCCTTCTTGTAAAATACCGGCTGTTGAAAAGATTATTGATACCGCTCTCAATTTTAAAGAGTCCCACTTTCCAGCTCAGCGAAAGATCTGCTACACCGTATGCGGGAATCGCACCCCTTATCCCGCTTTGATTGTCGTTTACATTCTGGGATGCATTTGATGCATCGGTAAACTGACGGGAAAGATAGGTATACTGTATGCCCGCGAGAACATTTTTATACCCGAAAGAGGCACCTGTTTTCAGGTTTAGTTCCGGTACAAATTCCACGCTGTTCCCCTCTACGCCCGGTATTTCTGACTCAATATACTCGGAACGCGTGATGGCCGCATTCAGATAGAGGTTCAGCCTTGTCTGTCCCGGAGCCTGCCGAAGCATATCCAGCACATTCCAGTCAATAAGCGACTCCATTCCGTACATAAACGCCCGTCCGATATTGCCGCGAAAGCGTACCACCCTGCCTGTTTCCACAACTTCTCCGGTGGCATCCTCCCGCGTTTCAGCCCGCAGAACTTCTCCCAGTCGATCATCATACATCAAAGCGAAAGCTCCCGCTTCAAATGAAAGAAATCGGCCAATTCGTCCCCTGACGCCAATATCGCCTGTAAAACCGCTCTCGTCCGTAATGTTAGGGTCTACCTGAAAGGATGGATTTATGATTCGAATATCGTTAAACGTAACCGATCGGTAGTTCTCTGAAAAATTACCGTAAATTTCCACATCCTCCGTTGGGAGGTAACTCACGCCTATCCCCAACAGGAGAAACTGTCTGTCAAATTTCCGGTCTTCCTCAAAGGTTCGATTCAGAATCGGATTCCCGGACAGGTCGAAATTTATTCGTTTATAGCTGCCGGTGCTTTGGGTTTTGATATATTCATACCGAAATCCGGGCGTCAGTGAGAAATTATCCCTGAGATAGAAGATATGTTCTCCAAAAAGGGCCACATTCCGGTTGGGAAAATCAAAATCAGACTGGTTGGGATAATCCGGAAACAGATTGTTTGCCAGGGTAAAATCCGGTTCAGCTGAAGCCGTCCCGGCACCCTGAATCGACCGGTTATTTGAATCATAAAATTTTGATCCGATCAGAAATACGGCATTTCGGCTTCCGATGCTGTAACGATGTAAAAATCGGGCTTCCGCGCCCCAGTTGTTGAAATTACCCAGAATCAAGTCCCTGGGTGCATCGGGATCATCCTGCTGGGATACCCTGTTTGTACGGAATCCAACAGATTCCCGGGATGCGTCAAGGCCAAAGGCAACCAGACTGAAACGAGTATTGAACGAGAACCGGTGATCAAGCTGCAGTGACAGCAGCCTCCAGTCAACCTTAAACCAATTTCTCTCACGATTGCTTTGATAGGGATTGTTGTAAAACTGTACATCTGTAAGCCCGCCCGGCTGCTGGGCAAGGTAACTTAGATAAGTGGCATCAGCACTGACCCTGGTTTTCTCAGTCAATTCTGCATCCATAAAGAGATAGAAATTATCGGACTGAAAACCGGAATTGGGCCTGAACCCCTCACCTTCTTTGTAATTATAATAGCCGTAATAGCCTATTTTTCCCGCATGACCACTT
>JAWVZW010000233.1:0-4332 GCA_033721975.1 Balneolaceae bacterium | reverse complement strand
TATACCTCTATGGGCCGCTCGCAGGCAGAATCAGAAAAATCCCGTCTACCTACTAGCCATCATCGAAGCAATCAGCATTCTGGGTCTGCTGGGGCCATCTCTCAATTTAACCGGACTTTGGTCTGCACTTCTTGGGTTCACCCTGGGAGGTTCCTTTGGCCTGGCACTGTTGTTTATTGTACTCCGAACGAAAGACACTGAAACTGCAAATGAACTGTCGGGAGTATCTCAGTCTGTAGGCTACACTCTAGCCGCTACCGGGCCTATTCTCTTTGGCGCTTTCTACGATCTTACCGGAGCCTGGATGATTCCCATTCTCACATTGCTTCTTTTATCTGCAGGCAAAGCGGTAACAGGCCGAATTGCGGGCGCCGATACCTATGTATAGATTCGACTAGATTCTCAGAATTTATATATCCAGACTTTCAATTTGACCGGGATAAAGCACTTGAACTAAATAAATTGAGTACGGCTTGTCCGATTTGCGGCTTCATCCATTCAGCCATGAATAGCCTAATAAAAAATTAATATTAGTACCCATTATAAGCCGCTTCTTTCTTCGTACATTTAGTTTCTGTCTCGCCATTTGGCGCATTAAACTTTCCCTTAAAAGATGCTGCAAATCCCTATCAAGCGGCAGCCGGATGAAACAACATGCGGCCCAACCTGCCTGCACACAATTTATGAATATTACAACGACCCGATCAGTTTAAAGAGCGTGATCGATGAAGTGCATCAGCTTGATGAGGGAGGTACTTTGGGAGCTCTGATGGCGAATCATGCCCTGGAGCGCGGTTATGAGGCTGCTATTTATTCCTATAATCTGCAGGTTTTTGATCCAACCTGGATCGGACTGGGAAACAAGGAGCTGATCAACAAACTGAAAAAGCAGGCCTCTGTCAAGAAGAGTAAAAAATTCAGGCTGGCTTCGGATGCGTATATCCGGTTTCTGGAACTTGGCGGACATCTTCGTTTTGATGATCTGCGATCCAGTATCATCCGCAAATACCTGAAAAAGGACCAGCCTGTTATTGCAGGACTCAGCGCAACCTGGCTCTATCAAAGTGCACGTGAATATGGTATCAACTCTGACTATGATGACATTCTGGGAGTGCCGGCCGGTCACTTCGTTCTTTTGCATGGTTATGATCCCGAAACCCGGGAAATCTATATTGCAGATCCCATTGCAAAAAATCCGCTTGGCACCGGACCCCTGTATCGTCTTAAAATCGATCGCGTGATCAATGCCATTTTACTGGGTATCGTAACCTACGATGCCAATCTGATCATTATCAATCCAAAAAAATTGTAATCTCCCTGTCATGAAATATTTATTGATCGTGGACAATCCAAAAAAGTGGCCGCTGGATATTACCGGTGTAGAAATCGTATCAGCCAGGGAGTATTTGACACAGCCTTCTTTTAGCGCATTGCGAAATGCGAAAGTATTTAATTTATGCAGGAGCTACAGGTATCAGTCCATAGGCTATTATGTCTCGCTTCTGGCATCGGCCAGAGGCCATAAGCCGATTCCCAATATTCTTGCCATTCTGGATCTGAAATCTCAGGCGATAATCAGGATTATTTCCGATGAACTGAACACATTGATTCAAAAGAGCCTTCAGAAAATTCAGACAGATCATTTTACCCTGAGTATCTATTTCGGAAAGAATCTTGCCCGAAAATATGACAGACTTTCTCAGCGGCTATTTGCTCAGTTTCAGGCTCCTTTGCTAAGGGCTGAGTTCACAAAAAGGGAGGGTGAATGGATATTGAGGAGCCTCCAGCCCATTTCAGCAAGTGAAGTACCCGAAGATCACAAACCGTTTGTCTCTGAAATGGCACAGGAATTTTTCAAGAAGAAGAATCTCCCTTCTGCTTTAAAAGAATATCGGTACGATCTGGCCATACTGGTTAATCCTGACGAGGAGTTGCCGCCTTCTGATGAAAAGGCTATCCAGCGGTTTGTCAAAGCTGCCGAAAAGGTTGGATTCTATACGGAGCTGATTACCCGTGATGATTACTCCCGCATCAATGAGTTTGATGCTCTTTTTATACGTGAGACCACAAGTGTAAATCATCACACATACCGCATGGCACGTCGAGCTGAAGCCGAGGGTCTTGTGGTTATCGATGATCCTGAATCCATTCTTAGGTGCACCAATAAAGTTTATCTGGCGGAACTGCTGAAAAAACACTCCGTCCCTGCTCCTGCCACGATGATTCTGAGCCGTGAAAACCTGGAGTCTGCAGCCGAAAAGGTTGAGTATCCATGCATTTTGAAAAAACCCGACAGTTCATTTTCACAAGGGGTTGTCAAAGCCAATGACCGTGATGAATTTATGCGGGAAACTTCCCGGCTTTTTGAGAAATCTGACCTGCTCATTGTACAGGAATTCATCCAGACAACGTTCGACTGGCGAATCGGGGTTCTCAATCATGAACCGCTTTTTGCCTGCCGTTATCATATGGCCAGAAAGCACTGGCAAATCTATGAGAGAACAGACGATGGAAAAACGCATTCGGGGAGCGCAGATACGATTCCGGTATCCGAAGTCCCGAAAGAGGTCCTCAAGCAGGCCCTTAAGGCAGCCCGTCTAATTGGATCAGGACTTTATGGCGTTGATGTGAAAGAACTGAATGGCAAGGTTTATGTGATAGAGGTTAATGATAATCCCAGCATCGATGCAGGTATTGAGGATGCCGTACTTAAAGATCAGCTCTATCTCTCAGTAATGAAAGAGCTTCTCAGTCGGATAGAGCAACAAAAAGAGTGGAGCGCAAAGTGAAATTAACGATCAACTCAAATCGCCCTCTTCATCTTTTTGAGGGTTACGGCATCGAGATGGAGTATATGATTGTGCAAAATGATACACTCGACATTCTGCCTCTAGCCGACAAGCTGCTGGAAAAGGTAGCCGGCAAGATAGTTAATGAAATTTCACGTGACGGACTGGCATGGAGCAATGAACTGGCGCTTCATGTCATTGAGGTAAAAAGTGATGGCCCGGCAACACAATTGGCAGGTGCAGGCGAAATTTTCCAGAATGAGATTGAAGCAATGGAGTCTGTTCTTAAAAGCTTCAATGCAAGACTGATGCCCGGTGCAATGCACCCATGGATGGATCCTTTTACCGAAGTTAAGCTATGGCCCCACGAATACAATCCCATTTACGAAGCCTATAACCGAATTTTTGATTGCCGTGGGCACGGTTGGGCTAATTTGCAAAGTACCCATTTGAACCTGCCTTTTTTTGGGGATGCAGAGTTTGAAAAGCTGCATGCGGCATTGAGACTGATTTTGCCTTTGATTCCGGCAATTGCCGCCAGTTCCCCGATTGCTGACAGCGAGAAAAAAGGCTGGCTCGACTACAGAATGGAGGCTTATCGAACCAATTCATTAAAAATCCCATCCATTACCGGCAAAATTGTACCCGAGCGGGTTTTCAATGAAGCTGATTACAGGGAAAAGATCTTTGAATGGATGTACCGTGATATTGCACCCTACGATCCGGAAGGCATACTTCAGGATGAGTGGCTCAACTCAAGGGGTGCTATGTCGCGATGGGATCGAAATGCAATAGAAGTACGGGTTATTGACCTCCAGGAGCTACCTGCAGCCGATATTGCGATATTGGAATGGGTAGTAAACCTGGCCAAATTCCTCACAGATGAAAAAACCTGCTCCCTCCAGGATCAGAAAGAGTGGCATGAAGATGAACTGTATGACCTGCTGATGAGTGTCATCAGGGATGGAGAGAAGACGGTGTTTCACAATCGGGACTTTCTTGAAGTTTTTGGGCTAAAGAAGATGTCTGCCACTGCCGGTGAGCTGACAAGACATATCACAGACATTCTCGCTTCGGATTATTCCTTTGATGTAACGTCCCTAGAGCTGTTAAATCTGATACATGAGGAAGGCCCGCTTTCACGCAGGATCCTGAATGCTCTTCCTGAAAATTTCGATAAACAGGATCTGGCATCTGTTTACACACGACTTTGTGACTCTCTTCGAAATGCAGCACCCTTCATTCCATAGTTTGATTATAACCTGCGAACATGCCGGCAATCATGTTCCGGATCACTACAGAAATCTGTTTACAGGGCACGAAGAGATTCTGGATACCCATCGCGGCTGGGATCCCGGGGCCCTGAAACTTGCAAAAATGATATCAAAGGAACTCAAAGCACCCCTTTATTCCTGTAACCACAGCAGGCTCCTGATAGAACCCAATCGCTCTGAGACCCATCCCTCTCTATTTTCTGAATTTCCGCGTGGCCTGCCTGCCAAATACAAGGTCATCATTTAAAATACTCTTTATCGGCCTTATC
>JAWVZW010000232.1:0-4345 GCA_033721975.1 Balneolaceae bacterium | reverse complement strand
ATCAAAGGTAATCAGATTTACCAGATTCTGATATTGCGTCTCCAGATCAACAATCATTGCTTCCTTGATATTGTTAAAATAATTACTGGACTCTGCTGATTGCTCGCTTTGCACGGAAGAGATAAATCTGCGCTCTATAGTTATCATGAGCACGACGCCAATAAGCTCTACACCGGGTGTATTCGTTACTCCTGCATCCAGAACATCTGAACATTGAGCACTTGCCGTTACCCGATACTCCCGGAGCTCCTGCAGCTTTCTTTGATCTTCATACAGGTTGTCCATTTTCTTGGTCAGGTAGCTGCTGAGTTCTTTTTTCAGAATCCGATCCTCGTTCCAGTTATTCACCTGGAGTGCGATCAGGATGCCGATGACCACGAGCAGGATTTCGCCGGTTGCATACAGCAAGTACTTTGGTACAGAGCCCGAGTCGATTAATGTTTGGCGAATCCGTCGGAAGAGGGTGATCATTATTTAGTTAGGAGTTAGGAGTTAGGAGTTAGGGGTTTGCTGAGAAATTCACATTATTCATAGACCATAGACCATAGACCATAGACCATCAACTTTCCATTTCATCCCGGAGCATTTGAAGGAGTTCAGTGGTGACGTCAGACAGTGACTGAATTCTATCCTTGATCCGATCCATGCGCCAATAGTTTATATTCAGAATGTTGGAGAACTCAAACTCCTGCAATACCCTGCCCGGGTCATAATCAAAAGGGGATGGGTTGTATGCCGGGCTAGCCTCGAAAAAGTGATAGTCAATATCGTCCCAGGAGATCCACTTATTCAGGTAGGGTACGGATATCGTTGAGAATTCATTGCCCCATTCCTCTTCTTCCTCCTTGAGCTCCTGGTACGTAGTTGACCAGAGGCTTACCTTTCTGCGCAATTCCGACGATTGTATCAGGTTCAGGTTTCCGGAGCTTCGCAGCTCATCGGATACGTCTGTCTGCAACACACAGCGATCGCTGGTTCCTATGCTCATTCCAAGCAGGCGTATGAGGTCCTTTTTCGGCAACCCGGTAGGTTCCGGCCCTATGTGGGCCTGAAGAGTGTCTGTTGAAGCGATGCTTTCTTCAAGTACACCTATGCAATCGGCAATGGCCGGTATATTGGTCTCCATTTCCAGGATCAAAGATTGAATTACTCGCCGCTCACTGCGATCCTGCTTCATTTGCTCATTCCAGTTATTGATTTGAAGAGCGATGAGAATACCTAAAACGACCAGCAGGATTTCACCGAGAGCATACAGAATGTAGGTACGGACTTTATTTTGTTCCATAAGGGTTTTTCGAATATGACGGAAGAATCGGAGCATACGTTTATTTTTTTAATTCTTCATCGATGGCTTCAAGAAGAGTTCTGCACGAAGCATTTATCTGTTCACGTATGTCCAACGCGGTCTCCATAAGTGATAGCTTAGCACCTAAAGCATTCCGTATCGACCGATCATTGAATAAAGTACGGTAATCATTGTCAGCACCTCCGGGAAGCTCTTTAAACCGGGTTGCGGCTAATAAGGTGACAAAATCAATACGATCAATTGCAATACCGTCTATCCGAAGCTGCTGAACCGTCAGTAAATCTTTTTGCTGTCTGTCCAGATTGTTTAATCCGAATTGCAAATCAGAAAGCCCATCTCTGATTCGGTGATTCTGAATGATGGATATATTGCCAGAGCTCTTTAAATCACTATAGGTTTGAAGTACCGGGACTTCCGTTACAGTCATCCATATGGGCCCCCACATGAGCGAATCAACCGCGGGGTGAGCGAGAAGTGAATCCAGGGGAGATCCGCCGGTTAAAATCGTTTTTATAGTCTCTGTTACTCTTTTTTCTGTATTCGTCCTCTCCTCCAGCTGCGTAATACTTTGGGATATTTCCGTTCTGAGGGATAACAATACCCGCTCTTCCTCGATCAGCAGTTTACGCTCTTCATTCCAATTGTTCACTTGCAACGCAATGAGTATACCAAACACCACCAACAGGATTTCTCCTATGGCGTAGAGGAGATAGGTGCGAACTTTGTTCTTTTCCATGAGCGATTTTCGGATATGTCGGAAGAAGCGGAGCATAAACTATTTCAAAGTGATGTATCCATGTCTGTGATCAACTACTATTTTTCGACACTCTCCATTGATCGTATACTCAAGGACACTTCCAGGATTGAAATAAAGGATACCGGGGGTATTGGATTCGAATGTTTGTGGCGATTTGAATTCGCCCGACGTTACCTGAACAGTGATTGGCTCCTCTCGGGAATGTATGAAAGGTATGTAGGTTGTTTTATCCCAGTTTGAAAGAACCGATGGTGGCATATCCTCAGAGCATGAGATCGCGTGAAATTTATTAAACCCAGAATCAGACCATAAGGAATCGATCTGATCCATGGTGAAGTTTCGGTTGAGTATATACAATTCTGATAATCCAAGAATATTCCGGGTCTTTAGTAAGTCAAAGGTTCTGATAGAGGTTCTGACTTTATCTTGATAGAAACTAACCCTCGCCTTGAATTCCGGGTTTTCCAAGACATAATTAAAAGATCGTTCAATACTTTCTTTATCATCCAGGAACAGATAGGGATGATGTTCCAGCATGTAAGATCCCGTTTCATCTCGGAATTCATTAAAAAGTTGATTCGACTTTGACATGGAGTTCAGCACAGATTCAATAAATCGTAAATTGGATAGTAGTGATTGATAATGGTTGGGGAATTCCCGTTCTCTATTCAAGGCAACCTTAAAAGATTCGGTTCTGAAAAAATCTGAAAAGTCTATGTTGACAAATGTTTCAGCCCAAAATATTTTTCTTATATCAGGATCTTTTTCCATTATTAAACGGTCAAATTCATTACTCAGAATCACATTAAGAGTGGAATCCAATTCATGCCCACGGTCTGAAATTATTGCTAATGCTCGTCTGTTCTGATCCAGTGCTTGTTCGATCTCATCGGCCAGTAATTCGATATCATTTAGCTTTTTCCTCTCTTCATTCCAGTTATTCACTTGCAATGCGATCAGTATACCTATGACAACCAGAAGGATCTCACCTATAGCGTATAGGATGTAGGTACGGGCTTTACCTTGCACTACCAATTTTCGTCTGATTTTTCGGAAAAGCTTAATCACGGGCCAGGTCCTCCTTGATAAGAGCCAGAATAGTCTCTGCATTTTGTATCAGGATATTGGTATCCTGGATATTGTTTACCAGATAAATCTTCTTATGTGCGATCTGGTTTTCAAATTCGCGGTCTTCTAGCAGACCACTGATGTCATATTTATTCGGGCTGTCTGTATAGCCTGAGTCCGGAGCATATTCCGGAAAGAAATTATTTGATACAGTAGAGTAAGGTATATACCTGCCAATGATTGGGTTCAGCTGATGTACCACCAGGTCCTGTATCACACGCTGTTCTTCAAACATCTCTTCCATCTGGTCCGGCCATACAATCAGTTTGGCTTTTAGAGAATCGTTCGAAATTGTATTTATTTTACCTGAACTGAAGAGCATATCAATCACGCTGAATTCCTCATTCACCGTATACCAGGTATATAATTGCCCGATTATCGTGTAAAGTTCATCACCTAAGCTGATACGGCTGTTACCGTTTGAAATATCAATCAGCAGATTATTGATTGTAGCTATGTTCGTTAACCTGTCTTCATTTTTTTCCTCAAGCTCCGCCAATTTATTGGTAAAGGAAACGGACAAGTTGGTCAGCAGCTCTCGTTCTTCCAAACGCAGCTTACGTTCTTCATTCCAATTATTAATCTGAAGTGCGATCAGGATCCCGATGACTACCAGCAGGATTTCACCAAAGGCATAGAGCAGGTATTTGGTAGCTGAACCAGAATCAATCAGCTTTTGGCGAATTCGTCGAAAGAGGGTGATCATGGTAGTATTTAGTAGTGAGTCATGAGTATTGAGTATTTAGATCCGTAAGTGTTTGATAGGTTTTAATCGCCAATCACAAATCTCCCCGCTCCTCTTCCAGAAGTTGTAATATCTGCATATTCATCTCTCTCAGAGGCTCCAATTCGGTTAAAACATCAGCCGTATAGGTTACCCTGTTGGAAATAAGGTTTTCATAGGTACGATCTAAAAAAATTTGCCAATAATTAGACTGGAAAGGACTTTCGCGAACCCCATATCCGGATGGATCGTGCATCAGCACATCAGCGACCATGACATGATCATTCAGATAACGATTTATCCCGTTATAGTCCGTATTTGCACGATCTTGTTCTTCCCGGGCATCCAAAACCCGGTCTTCCCATGAAAAGAGCATGACCTTTAAAGAATCATTTTTTAATAAGTGAATATCACCGGAGGAGATACTGCT
>JAWVZW010000231.1:0-4349 GCA_033721975.1 Balneolaceae bacterium | reverse complement strand
GGAGCAATAGCAGTGGATGAGGACCAGATCTTCGTTTTCCTGCAGGAAAATGAAAAAGGAGCACATCCCATTCGCACAGAACCAATGGATATCGATCCGGAGTGGAAAAAGCTGATTCGTCCGGATCCCCTTCAGCTCTTCAGGTTTTCAGCAGTTACCTGGAACAGTCATCGAATACATTACGACCAGGAGTATGCGCGTGATGTGGAAGGCTATCCGAATCTGCTGATTCATTCACCCTATCTGCTCATTCTGATGATGGATGCATACAGAAGCAAACATGATGGTAAGGTCATTCAGTCTGTTGAATACAAATCCATTGGACCTGCATATCTTGGGGAACAGCTCACGATAAGCGGTAAAACCACCGATAATCTGAAAACGTCTCTCCGGGCTACCGGTCCCGATGACAAGCTTGCCATGAAAGCGGAAGTGGAGTGGTCCTATTCATGGCAATAACTATGATTTTAATGATGAATAAGTAACATCAAAGAACAGGAGAAACCATGATGGTACACGGAAAAAATTACATCAACGGGAAATGGGTAGACGGATCGAAAGGTACGCTGGATATGGTCAACCCGTCGTATGACAAAAAAATAGGTGAAATTGCGAGAAGCAGCCATGAGGATATAGATCGTGCAGTGAAATCGGCGCGTGCCGCATTTGAAGGTGAATGGGGGAACACAGAAGCAGCAGAGCGGGGCAAACTGCTTCAAAAAGCTTCTGAGATCCTTTACTCCCATACCGAAGAGCTTGCGGAACTGGAATCAGCAGATACCGGGAAACCCATTTCACAGGCGCGGGCAGATGCAAAACTTTCGGCCAGATATTTTGAATTTTATGCAGGTGCGGCGGACAAGTTTCACGGAGAAACCATACCGTTTCAGAACGGTTATACGGTTTATACTGAGCGGGTTCCGTTGGGAGTAACCGGCCACATCATTCCCTGGAATTATCCGCTTCAAATGACCGGTCGCACACTGGCTCCAAGCCTGGCTGCAGGCAATGCTACGGTATTCAAACCTGCCGAAGATGCCTGTCTGGCGGTGATCCGGCTCTTTGAGCTGATTGAGGATGCAGGTTTTCCTGCGGGTGCGTTGAATCTGGTTACCGGGACAGGTGAAGAGGCAGGAGATGCGCTGGCGAAACACCCCGGTATTGATCACATGGCATTTACCGGCTCCCCCGGCGTAGGTATCGAGGTGATGAAGCACTCAGCGGAACACATTCGCCCGACGTTGCTGGAGCTGGGCGGAAAATCACCGCAGGTGCTTTTTGAGGATGCGGATATGGAAGCAGCCATGCCCGTTATCGTAAATGCCATTATTCAGAACGCCGGCCAGACCTGTTCAGCGGGATCAAGACTGGTTGTACAGGAAACGGTTCACCAGGCCGTTGTGAATGAGCTGGCTAACCGCTTTAAAAACCTGAAAGTCGGGCCTGCAGAGACTGATCCTGACGTGGGTCCCATCATCAACAAAAAACAACTGAACAGGGTGCGGGAATTTGTGGAGAGTGCCAGAAATGAAGGGGCTGAAATTCTGGCAGCTTCAGAACTTCCGGATGAGGATGGTTACTATTATCCGCCAACACTTCTGGGATCTGTCGGAAATGACAGCTATATCGCACAAAATGAGGTGTTTGGTCCGGTTCTCACCGTCATACCGTTTAAGGATGAGGAAGATGCCATAAGAATTGCCAATGATGTAGAATACGGCCTGATTGCTGCCGTCTGGACCCGTGATTTCGGCCGGGCTCATCGGGTTGCGAAAGCCATCAGGGCCGGACAAATCTATGTGAACGGATATGGTGCCGGTGGCGGGGTTGAGCTGCCGTTTGGCGGAATGAAAAAGAGCGGGTTTGGCCGTGAAAAAGGTTTTGAGGCTCTGTACGATGTCACAGCTGTGAAAACCACGATTCTGAATCATGGCTGAAAAATGAAACCATTCACTGCGTTTCAGGAGATTCAACCTTTTAAGCATATGAATTATTATTTGTAATATGGCTAGCCCCTAATCTGAAGCCTAAATAAATGAACGTCAGTTACCATTGGACGATCCTGAACCCAACAACCGTGTGAAGTGGCTCCTGACGATCTCATCAGGTCTGTTTCTTTTCTTTGTGCTCTACGTTTATGAAGGATTCGGGATTCCCCGGGGAATTTCTTCGACAGGCCACGGTCTCCTTTTCCGTGCAATGAGTTTTGGTTTAATAACCAGTTTATCATTTTTTGTCAATGAATTTTATGCAAGGCCTCGTTTAGCTGTTCGTTCATTTCGCCGGCGGCTGGCCTGGTATTCCTGGGAATTGTTTTGTGCCTGGAATCTGGTCTATCTGCTTTATAATTATTTTTGGGGATGGGAGGTCTTTTCATGGTTTGGATATGCAGATATTCTGGGTGAGATCAGTTCGGTATTGATTTTGCCGTTCGCTCTCGCTGAAGTTTACTACAGATATTCGATACACCAGCCGGATAATCCCAAAAAACTGTTGTTCCGGTCTGAAAATGAAAAAGAGAGTCTCCTGCTTGCTCCTAATGACCTTCTATTTATTCGTTCTGAAGATAATTATGTGAATATTTGTTTCTCTAAGAATGGTGAAGTCAGGAATCATTTGATCCGAAGCTCTCTCAAACAGATCGAGAATAATTTTGAAGAGAGCAACGCCATTTTAAGGTGTCATCGCAGCTACATTCTGAATCCTGAGAGAGTCATTTCTTTTTCGGAATCCTCACGTGGTGCACGAGTTATGCTGCCATATTCAATTGAAGTGCCGGTCTCAAGATCCTATGCTGATAAGGTTCGGTCTGCAATAGGTTCACATCCATCCCGGATATGAGGATTTCATCCCAAAAATGACTGAAAAGGTTGTTTCTGAGGTTATTCGTACTGATTTTTGGGGCCGTGAAAATAAGAACTCCAAATATCATATGGATTCTGTTCCTCCTTCTTTGGTGCACAAATTCATGCACCCAGGGAGATAAGGTTTCGAAAGAGAACCGCAGACAATTGCTGCTTGAGGCAGATACATTTCTCAAAAAGGAAGCTGAGGCTGAAGACTTTTCCGGTACCATTGCAATCAGCCATAATTCTGAACTGCTCTTTGAGAGTGCCTATGGTATGGCCGACCGAACCTGGGATCTGCCAATGGAAACCGGTTATCGCTTTGACATTGCATCCGTCAATAAGTCGATGATTTCAGGACTGGTCATGATTGCAGAACAGGAAGGACGATTGCATACCCATGATCTTCTTGTCAATTACCTGGAATCATATGAATACGAGGGTACATTTCATCCTCAGATTACCATTCATCAACTGCTAACGCACACCTCAGGGCTCCCGGATTACGGTGCGGTCCCGGAGTTCCTGTCAGCTGACAACTTTCGTGAACTAAAGCGAATGCATGTCACCAATCCGGAGTATGTTGATTTTATCAGCCGGCTAACACCGGTAGGGGAACCGGGAGAAAAGTTTTTTTACAGCAACTTCGCGTATCACCTGCTGTGTATCCTTTTGGAAGATATCTATGATATGCCATTCGGTGAACTGTTGGCAAATAAAATTGCCGGACCATTGGGGATGAGTCTCACATTCAGCACAACACAAAATGAGGAGATTCATGAAAATGTTGTAACCGGGTATATGTACAGGAATGATGAATGGGAAAAAAATCCGTTTATCGATTTAACTCTGGGTAGAAGGGTGTTCTCAACAAGCGGAGACCTGGTGAGATGGGGAGAGGCATTAAGTGATACTACGCTATTTACTGAATCATCTCTGGCAAAAATTAAAACCAATCATCTTGAGGGCATAACTGACCGTTTCTCATACGGGTACGGTTGGGCGATTCATAATCAGGAAACTGACGTCGAAATGGGCAGACTGTCAATTGATCGTCCTTACATCATTCATGGAGGTAGTACGGATGGGTATAAATCCATGCTGGTAAACATAGACTCCGGCAGCTGGGTAATCGCTCTCCTGGCAAATTCAGGAAACCGTACAGATGAAATGAGACTCATCCGAAAGATCGTCGAGATTTTAAATCCACAGCTGACAGAAAATCAATAAATAACAAAATGAAGAACATGTACAGGGAATTAGTAATCATCATACTTATCACAGTTACTCAATCAACTTTGTTTGCTCAGACGGGGCAACTAACGGGACTCTGGCTGATAGAAAATGTTCAGGTAGGCACAGAAGAGATGACACCGATTGCCCGATGGACCCGCATTGATGCGGACGGGACTTATGAATCAGGGAATGGCTGGCTAAAGCACTCAACCGGATCCTGGGAATTCAACAGTTCAAAAAACACCTTTCTTCCTACTGCAAAAAATG
>JAWVZW010000230.1:0-4371 GCA_033721975.1 Balneolaceae bacterium | reverse complement strand
TCATATTCGCATGGGCTGCTGTAAGCTGAGCCGGATTGTAAAGTTCTCCGCTGGTTGTGGGTGTAGCGGTTTCGCCGGCACCATAGCTGAACACCGGAACACTGCCCAGGTCCTGAAGCGAGGCTCCTTTTTTGTAGGGATTGGCAAAAGACCGGCTGGGGGGCAGTAAAACCGTAACCCTCTGGCCGGAAGATAAATTATTGAGGTTCACTCCCGGATTGAGTGAAGCGAGCTCCTGCATGCTCATCTGAAATTGCTGCAACAGGTCCGAACTGTCTTCTCCTCTCTGCACACGATATTGTACATATCTTCCCTGGGGCGTTGACTCTTCGGCATTCTCAGCGACCGATGGAGCTGAAGACTCCGTCTCCCTCACAATCAGCTGCTGACCAATGCGCAGCAGATCGCCTTCAAGATTATTCAAGTTTCTGAGCTCTCCGATTGTCATGCCATGATCGCCTGCAATTTTGAATAGGGTATCTCCGCTGCGCACGGTGTAATAGGTATTGGCGGGACTCGAATCAGCAGATCTGACAATGGATTCTCTTTCTTCAGGCAACAAGGGCGTTTCCATCTCCTGACCCTGAGATTCATCTTCAGGCAAAAATATGGTCAGTTCGGTGCCAAGGTCCAGATTATTGCTTCTGAGGTCGTTCCATTGCTGTATCTCTGCAATGGTAACACCATACTGTCTTGATATGGAGAATAGCGTTTCACCTTGTGCAACGGTGTGTGAGATTTGATTCTCTGCAATGGGAGGCGCGATCCGGATGGTTTGGCCCGGCTGAAGATTATCCGTTTCAAGATTGTTCCAGCTTCTGAGATCACCCACAGTGATGCCGTACTCCCGGGCAATGCTGAACAGTGATTCACCCTGTTGCACGATATGGATATCGTTCGTTTGCTGTGAAAAAGCGGGAACGGACATAAAACCCAGAATGAGGCACAGAATCAGTGCCGGCTTCAGATTGAAAAACAGATTTGTCAGGTTCTTCATAGTCACGTTAAAACGTTAAAAGTTCAATCGCATCTTTCAGTTCGGTTTCTGTGCGCTGGTTATTCTGACTGCGGGCCAGTTCTACACCTTTCCGGTATAGTGATAAAGCCTGATCTTTCTGATCCAGTATTTCATACAGCCTGCCAAGGTGATAATATACTCCCAGGTAATCCGGATCCTGTTTCAGGATCGATTCAAAGAGCACTCTGGACTTGGATACTTCATTTCTCTTCATCAGTTCCAGCGCCAGTGCAAACTTTGAAAAAGAGTCATTCGGATTCTTTTGTACGTAAACCGCAAGCTGTTTGATTTTGCCGTCGTTGTCGTGCATAATTGTTATCCGATTGGATTACTGTGCATGATAACGTTCTTTAAGCTCATCCATTGAGTCACCGCCAAATTTTTCCAGTATGGCATTGGCTATCACTGGTGCGATCACGCTTTCTGCTACCACCACCGCACGCGGCAGTGCGCACACATCGGAGCGTTCATAGCGCGTATCAAGTTCTTCCTTGGTCTCGATATCGGCCGTTTTAAGTGGTTTGATCATAGTGGGTATCGGCTTCATGACGCCCCTGATAATCAATGGCATGCCTGTGGTGACACCGCCCTCAAGTCCACCCAGCCGGTTTGTTTTACGCGTAAACTGGTTGTTTGTGTAGGCGATTTCATCATGCACATCGTGACCGGGACGCTTGCCGGATTCAAATCCGAGTCCGAATTCCACACCTTTCATGGCCTGTGTTCCCAGAATGGCCTGTGCAATCTGCCCGTCCAGTTTGCGGTCCCAATGCACATAACTTCCCAGTCCCGAAGGCACACCGGTTACAATCAGTTCATAGATACCACCCAGAGAAGATCCTTCCTTGCGCCGTATTTTAATTTCCTCACGCATTTTGTCGCTTAAATCAGGATCCAGGCATCGTACATCCGACTGGTCAGCTTTTTGCCAGAGTGCTTCGGCTCCCTCATCCGTGTCAACAACGGTATCAGCCATGTCTCTCACAGCTTCCCATGAGTCATAGCCGATGCTTCCGATCTGAATCACGTGGCCGCCAATTCTGATTCCCAGCTCCTGCAAGAACCTGCGTGCAATAGAACAGCATGCAACCCTCATGGCGGTTTCACGTGCGCTGGATCGCTCGATAACGGGGCGGATATCATCAAAACCGTACTTTTGGACTCCCACCAGGTCGGCATGACCCGGCCGGGGAAGAGTGATACGTTCTACATCTCCTCGGTCACCTTCTTTGGCCATAACCTTGGGCCAGTTGCTATCATCTTTTTCGTAGGCCCGGTTTAACATGTTGAGCGCGATGGGGGCACCGGTTGTGAGGCCAAACCGGACACCGGAGCTGATTTCCGCACGATCTTTTTCAAAGGCCATTCGTCCGCCGCGTCCGTACCCTTTTTGCCGGCGAACCAGGTGTTGCTCAATGTAATCTTCAGTTAACGGTAAACCTGCGGGAATGCCCTCTGCAATACCTGTAAGACCGGGGCCATGTGACTCACCCGCTGTGAAATATCTGAACATGAGATGACTGTTTTGGATATCGTCTGAGTTTTTCAGGAAGATAAGAGATAAATTAGCTACCTGCTTTTATTGTTAATCGGCTGATAAAAACTTTAAGTTCCATGCTTAAGCCGGATAGCTTCTGTTATCAGGCTATTGTATGATCTTTTATCAGTATCTGTAGTATCTTTTATATTATTATCAAAAACATAGCCCTGTCATATTCGTTCAGGTTCAGGGTGTGACCAGGTTGAATAGTTACGCATGCAGTCGCTCAACGAGTTAGGAAAATACAGTTCCCTGCTATATCAGGCGCTTCGTTCATCTACGGAGTTCAGTACCTATCGCAAGAATTTGTTACAGGAACTGGTAAAGGTTGGTTACGATTCTGTTCCCATAATTGTGCTGACAGGTATTTTTACGGGTTCGGTTATGACACTACAGTCTGCCTATCAGCTCGAGTCGGCATTCATCCCACTCTCCACAATCGGTTCTATTGTATCAGAATCAATACTGATAGAGCTGGCGGCGGTAATTTCCAGTCTTGTGCTCGCCGGTAAAGTGGGAGCCCGCGTTGCAACAGAGCTGGGTACCATGAGAGTCAGTGAGCAGATCGACGCGCTGGAGTCCATGGGTTTTAATTCTGTCTCCTTTTTGGTGGTTCCAAGGGTACTCGCAGGTATCCTGATGTTTCCGGTTCTCTATATTGTTGCTACCATATTTGGGATTGGTGGAGGTTTATCAGCGGGATACTTTTCAGGTACCGTACCGCCGGCTGATTTTCTTCAGGGTGCACGAATGTATTTTTATCCCTGGAATGTTGTATTCGGATTTGTGAAAATGTTTGTTTTCGGTTTTATCATTACGTCCGTCTCCTGCTACAAAGGGTATTTTGCTACCGGTGGAGCGGAGGGCGTGGGTAAAAGTACCACGGACGCCACTGTTTTGAGTTGTATCCTTATTCTTCTGGCAGATTTCATCCTTGCTGCAGCGCTACTATGATTGAGATACGCAATCTTACCAAGAGTTTTGGCGATCTTCTTGTATGGGAAGATGTGAGCTTTAACATTGCCGAAAATGAAACGGTCGCGGTTATCGGTCGTTCGGGGTGCGGGAAGTCTGTGCTTTTAAAGCACATTAATGCGCTGCTGAGGCCCGATAAAGGAAATATCGTGATTGACGGTAAAGACCTTTTTACCCTCGACTATGTGGATCAGCGTAAGCTCAGGCAAAAATTTGGAATATTGTTTCAGGGATCGGCTCTATTTGATTCAATTAACACATTCGAGAATGTAGCCTTTCCACTCAGGTATTTTACGGACCGAAGTGAATCGGAAATCAGGGACCGTGTTATGCACTGTCTGGAATATGTGAACCTGGAAAATGCTGCGGATAAGGAAACTTCGGAATTATCCGGCGGGATGAGAAAGAGGGTCGGCCTTGCAAGGGCGATTGTTCTTGAGCCAAAATATATCATGTATGATGAGCCCACATCGGGACTGGATCCGCAGACCGCTGACGAGATCAATGGTCTGATCATGACAATGGCTCAGGGACTTGATATTACATCCATCGTGATCACACACGACATGCATAGCGTATTGAAAGTGTCTGACAAGGTAGCCTTTCTGGATCAGCAAAAATTGAGCTGGTTTGGAACCGTGGAGGAAATGAGAAAAACAGACCATCCGGGTCTGCTCGATTTTGTTACCGCCAGTGAATATCAATTAAAAGCGTAGAGTAAGATCATGTTAAATCTGAGTAATGAAGTAAAAGTGGGCATTACGGTGCTATTGGCATTTATCATAGCCTTTGTTGGTTTTCGCTTTATGCGCGACATACCCATCTTCAGGCAGACCTT
>JAWVZW010000229.1:0-4373 GCA_033721975.1 Balneolaceae bacterium | reverse complement strand
CTTGAGCAGCGCCGTCAGTACAGACAGATTTATCTGGCCCGCCCTATTGTACCGCTAAGTAACCGCGATATCGGGTACCTGCCGGGTGACGTGAAGTCAAAAATTGATCCCTACATGCAACCGTTGTGGGACAACCTGAACATCATTAAAAACCAGTTCAAGGAGAGCAGCAAGCAGTACAAAAAAATTGACGAGCTGGTCGAAACTGAAAAACTCTCAATTGTGCCCCTGGCTTATATACGGGGACGAAGCCTGAACAACGTTATCTTCATCATCGATGAGGCTCAGAATCTTACGCCACACGAGATCAAGACCATCATCACGCGTGCCGGCGAAAACACAAAAATCATTTTTACCGGTGATATCTTCCAGATCGACACACCCTACCTGGATACTCAAACCAACGGCTTGTCGTACCTGGTAGACCGCATGAATAACAACGATCTGTACGCACACATCAACCTGGAGAAAGGGGAACGGTCACCCCTGGCGAATCTGGCGAGTAAGTTTTTGTAGATAATAGTAATGAGTATTGAGTCGTGAGTATTGAGTAGATTTCTCAATCTAAAACTTCTCTGCGAGGGATTTGGCAGCGAGCCAGGCGTTGGTCCAGGCTGCCTGAAAGTTGAATCCGCCGGTCACACCGTCAATATCCAGTACTTCGCCGGCAAAGTATAGATTAGGTACAATTTTGCTCTCTAAAGTATCCGGATCGACTTCATTCAGCGGGACTCCTCCGCAGGTCACGAATTCTTCTTTATATGTTGTTTTGCCCTGAATATCGTAACGGGCATGAAGCAACTGCTGCAATAACTGATGAAGTTCCTGATTGGAAAGTTCTGCCCAGCGCTTTTTCTCACTGATTTCGGATAGCTTTACAATCCGTTCCCACAGCCGTGCCGGAAGCGGAAGCCGATCCTGTCTGATGACCTGTTTTTTAGCATTTTGATCACGCAGCTGCTGCAGCGTCTCCCGAACCTCCGTTTCCTTTAGGGAAGCCAGCCAGTTTACACGTACAGTGTACCTGTACTCTTTCTCAAATAGCATCCTTGCAGCCCACGCAGAAAGCTTAAGTACCGCAGGACCGCTCAGTCCCCAGTGCGTTATCAATACCGGACCTTTTTCAGTAAAGCGTGTCCCTTCAATATGCACTTCTGCTTCAGGTACGGAGATTCCTGCCAGATCGCTGAATACCTTATCCCTGAAGTTAAAGGTGAAAAGAGACGGAACCGGCGGAATGATTTTATGGCCCAGTTTCTTCAGCCAGTCGTAAGCATTTTCACGGCTAAAACCTCCGGCAGCTACCACAGCAGCATCATAATGTTCTGATCCGCCCTTACTTAAAGACAGGTCAAAACCTCCCTCTTCCCGGGGAGTGATGCTCTTTACACGTGTATTTTTGTGGATTTGGACATGATACTTTCGGGCTTCCTGCAACAGGCAGTTTATCACCGTTTCTGAACTGTCTGTGACCGGAAACATCCTTCCATCTTCCTCGGCTTTCAGCTTTACGCCTCTCGACTCAAACCACTTCACCGTGTCTTTTGCCTGAAATTGTTCAAAGCTCCATCGCAGCACCTTTGAACCTCTTGGGTAGTGGGAAGCCAGCACTTCAGGATCAAAACAGTGATGCGTCACATTACAGCGTCCGCCGCCTGATATCCGCACCTTAGAAAGTACTTCTTTCGATTTCTCGAAAATAACGACCCTGATCGCCCGGTTCTGACGGGCTGTATTGACTGCAGTAAAAAAGCCTGCAGCTCCTCCGCCAATGACGGCAACTGCAGGCTTTCTGGAATTTCTGTTCATGCCTTAAGATAGAAAAGGCAGAACGGTGCTCAAATTCAGAATTTAATTCTGTCCTTCTTCATCTTCCTGTTCAAAAATGCGCAGATCTTCATCAAGGGTGTCACCCTGTTGGTTTCGGAACTGCAGCCTCATCTGACGTTCAATCAGATCGCTTTCCAGAATTTGATAGGCTGATGTCAGCTCTTCGATCTCCTCTTCAGTCAATTCACCGGTTTCAGTAGCGCCTGTTTCATCCACCCGAACATACGACATGTCGTTCAGAGTAATCAGCTCACCCGTTTCGCGCACTTCAACCTCGACTTCGCCTTCTTCAACCCAGACATAACCGTCTGCATCCACGCCAAAGCGGGTTCCTTTTACCGACGCCACTGTATTTGACGTAGTGACTTCAAACTCCTTGTCTTCACCGCGCTGTACATCCAGAAATAGTCCGCCGATAGCCAGGCTGATCTGGGTTCTCAGATTCAGATTGCGCTGTTCATTCAGGGAACTGCGAATCACCATTTGTGAGGATGGGCTCACCCGTGCCACAGTCTCATCCAGAAAGAGCAGCATTGCATAGCCGCTTTCATTCGTGGTGAGCGTATCGCCTGAAGCAAGTGGCTGCCCTACAGTTTGAATGGTATCTGCCGTTACGTTTGTAACCGTTACCGATGGAACATATCGCCGTACGTATGCGATTTCTTCCTCTTCATTTTCATTTGTATAGTCAGTGCTTCCATCGGGAATCATGTAGATGATGGCCACAATTGCGACAATCACTACAATAGCGAATGCAAGCAGTCCTTTATTTTTGTTTTCCATTTTTATCCACCTATTGTTGCTCGTCTGTTTCTGATTTTTTGCAGCATCTCTCTTAATATGACTACTGCTTCTTCTGCTGAATAAACTTCACCGCCAAGCTCAATCTGCTCCAGCTCATATCCTTGTTCTATCATTTCTTCCACTTTGTCTTCACCTAATATCTCAGACAAAAGGGATATTATTTCTCTGTTTAACAGATCAATCTCCGGAATTGAAAATCTCCAGATATCTGATCTGATACTCAGATTTTTTTTCAGTGTAGTAATTTCTGTACCAACCTGCCAAACATATTCACCACCGGGAACAAATAACGGGGTAATTTCTTCGGGTACGGTAAACTCAGTATCGTTCACTACCACGTCTAAAAGGATGCCTTCCTGAGGTTCTGTTACAGAAAGAGGGTTAAATTCTTGTTCAAACCGGTTTTCCAGAATCCTTACTCCGCTCCCGGAAACGGGTTCCACACTCGCCACGATCAGGCGATAGGACTGATTTTCAGGGGCTTGCCACCTTAAAGCGGGAATATTGCTTTCCGGCTCAAGCGCTGAAAGGGAGTCCAGTGTAGGCTGATGGGGCTCTATATCGAGAAATTCAAACGGAACACTCGTCTCAATATCGGCACCGGCAGCCGCAATGGGTTCCGAAAATTCATTGTTCTCAGGAAGTATTCTCACGTCTACATAGAAACGGTCCTCATCCGCCACAGCCCCCTTATTCAGTTTGCTGAGCAGCTGTCTGCCCCGGTTCGTCAATACAAAGTCAAACTTTATGTTTTCTGACTGTCCCGGGATGGTTCCGCGAATAATGTCCAGATTGTTAAATCTCAGAACTTCACCGGGCTCCATTTCAAACAGGGTTGCCGGATTCTGGGTTGATCGTAGTATTAAGCCCTCGCTTTCACTACTTAGGAGTGTTTCCATCAAAAATCGGGTGGGGCCGGATAAACCCGTATGGGTGATTTCGTACGTCACCGCCGGCACATCGTTTACGCTGGTAAACGTCAGGGTAATCAGGTTTTCAATATTTACTGCGTCGAATTCAGGAGACATGGAGACATTCACCTCCAATCCTCTGTCCGGACCAGCATTCTGCGCCATAAGGCCTGTCACGGCAAAAAAGGTCAGCAGAATCTGCAGTAAGATCCGTCTGTAATGCAAATGATACATTTTTTTAAATAATAGCTTTTCCAAGAGATAATTCTACTTAAATCTGATTAATAAAGCAGGGTATGCGTTATTTTTTTTTAATCCGCCTACATGCCCGTCAGAATAATTTTCCCTGCATTTTGGTTATTAGCCATACGCTTATGCGCTTTCTCTGCATCTTTCCAGTCATATATACTGTCAATAACAGGCTGTATCTCCTTATTTTGAAATAATCCGGAAGTATCACTCCAAAATCTGTCCATTAGCTCAATTTTGTACTCCTGACTTCGGTTTCTCAGTGTTGAGCCCAAAATGGTAAGGCGTTTTTTCAAAATGGGAACAAGTGAAACCTGGTCCACGACAGCTCCGCCCAGCATGGATAAGAGTATGATTCTGGCATCTAAAGCAGCAACGTGAATATTGTCTTTCCAGTATGGTGCACCAATAAAATCAATGATTACATGAACTGAATCCTTGCCTGCTTTTTCCGTTATACGGTCAGCGTACGACTGGTCATGATAATTTATGGCCAGTTCCGCTCCCAGACTGCGGCATAATTCCAGTTTTTCCTCACTGCCCGCTGTCGTAAAGATACGCGCATCTTTCAGGGTGTTG
>JAWVZW010000228.1:0-4381 GCA_033721975.1 Balneolaceae bacterium | reverse complement strand
TCATTGATTGATCACGTGCAGCAAGGAGCCGGCCTGCTATTACTGCCTGGAGCTGATGCAGATCTCAACCGATATAATATGCTCTTGGATGGTTTGGGTGCCGGCAACTATACAAATATTGTCGGCAGTTACGGATCATTCAGAAGCATAGACAGGGTTTCGGCACCGGAGCTTGGGCATCCGCTGCTGGAAAATCTATTTGAACAGACAGATAATGAAGATGAAGTCCGCCTGAATGAGCCGGAACTTTATTACTATTATGAAATGAGCCGGGGCGGACGATCTGTAGCATTGCCGATACTCCGAAGCGAGAGCGGGTCTCCATTGCTGACTGAAGTAAATTCGGGTAACGGAAAGGTGATTGTGTCAGCAATCGGAACTGATCCGGGCTGGTCCAATTTTCCCATCAAGCCGTTTTTTGCGCCGTTTTTCTACAGGGCGGTTGAATATCTTGCACGCAGCGAAGAGACTGCTGTAAAAAGTCATCTTTTAGGTCGCCCTTTTCGAACGGTATTACCCGCAGAGGTGAATCCGGACCAAGTGCTTTTGATCAGGGATGGAGAGGAGATTATCCCGGAAATAAGACAAACTTTTCGCGGATCCGAAATTGTGTATGGGGGTGAAGAATGGGGACCGGGAAGGCTGATTGTTGAAACAGGAAACCCTGAATACAATCAGCATTATTCGGTAAATCTGAGTACAATGGAATCATCCTTGCAAACGTTGACAACAACAGAGTTCGAAGAATTATTTGGAAACCGTTTTGCCGATGTTCGTGTTGTAAATGCCGGAACGGATACCGATAATGTAACAGGAGCGCTTCAAAGTGCGTCATTATACCAGGAAATTTGGTTTTGGTTTATCACAGCTGCAATCCTATTATTAATTACCGAGTCGTTGATATCGAGATATTACAAAGTTGAATCCACTGCATGAATCTGACCACAGACACATATAGTATATTTGTGCTGCTTCTGGCACTTTTTACGCTTGGAGCTACATTTCTTGCAGCATACTCGTTTGCAAATACGGTACGGCTCAGAAATGTACGCCTGAGCTGGAAAAGCGGAAAATTGTATGGGTATCCGCTCTTCTCCACCCTATTTTTAGTGTCAGCAGCAATGGTGGGCGGCTGGGTCTTTTATCATGAATTGAGCACTTATTATCCGATTATGGGAAGCTATAGCTGGATGGGCCTTTGCTGGTTTGTATCCAGCTTCTTTTCATCCAAGGCGTACATCACAGACCATGGTATTGTCAAAAATATTAATGACCCTTCACAGACCATTGCCTGGCATCAGGTTGATGACTATGTAGAAAAACCCGCTGAAAAAGGAATTGATTACGTTTTTATTTACCACGAGAGACAACGCGAATCATTGGAAAAAACACGGCTGATACGGCTTGAATTATTCGTGCCGGACAAGAAAAGCGCTAAATTTGATAAACTGGTTTCGCTCAAGATTGGCAAAACCATGACTTCTGTATCCGACACTTCTTTTGATATCAAGGCGTTTGATTAATCATATTTATACAGGTAGAAAAGCACTGATTTGTTAGAAGACATACGAAAACCCTCATTAGAGAAAGAGAGGGCTGTTCTGGTTGGTATTTACGGACCGGACACCCCCAGATGGCTAGCCAAAGAGTATCTCGAAGAACTGGATCTTCTCGCAGATACTGCAGGTGCAACCACCGTAGAAAAAGTGCTTCAAAACCGCCCGCATCCCGATCCCACCACCTACGTCGGTAAGGGCAAACTGAATGAACTTAAACAGATCGTTTCCGCAAAAAACGCCGATATTCTCATATTTGATGATGATTTGTCACCTACACAGGTCAGAAATATTGAGAAAACTTCCGGCATCAAGGTGCTTGATCGCAGCGGCCTGATCCTGGATATATTTGCATCCCGAGCCAAGACTTCGGCCGCAAAAACGCAGGTAGAACTGGCGCAGCTGCAGTATCTGCTACCCAGGCTGACCCGGTTCTGGACTCACCTTTCGCGACAAAAAGGTGGAATCGGAACAAAAGGTCCGGGTGAAACCCAGATTGAGACGGACCGAAGGCTTATCGGGAAAAGAATATCCGTCCTTAAGGATAAGCTGGATAAACTGGATAAACAGCGAACCACACAGAGAAAAGGACGCGAAGAGATTACAAGGGTTGCGCTGGTGGGGTACACCAATGCGGGTAAATCGACGCTCATGAATACCCTTACCGAAACCTCCGTGCTTGCTGAGGACCGGCTTTTTGCCACCCTTGACTCAACCGTGCGCAGGCTGGAACTGGAGAATCATGACCTTTTACTGTCCGATACGGTAGGTTTTATTCGAAAACTGCCCCATAACCTTATTGAGAGCTTCAAATCGACCCTGGATGAGGTGAGGGAGTCGGATGTGCTTCTTCATGTGGTTGACGCGTCCAGCAGAATGATTGACGATTATATCGACGTAGTGGAGAGCACCCTGGATGAACTGGATGCGAATTCGAAGAAAAAAATATTGGTTTTCAACAAAATTGACCTTCTGGAGCCGGAGAAGCTGATTGAACTGAAAAAAGGTTACCCTGGTGCTGTATTTGTCTCGGCTTACAGGGGGATCGGGCTGAATAAGCTTTTAGATCGCCTTGAAAGCATCATTGAAGAAGATTATGTGAAATTTGCATACAATGTTCCAATGTCGCATTATAAGGCGGTTGCTTTCTTGCACGACGTTGCACGGATTACCCGAGAACATTTTGAAGGAAACAGCGTATTAATAGAAGGCACCACATCAAAAGCAGACCGTAACAGGTTTGAAAGTATGCTGGCTGACATTGAACTGGTTAATGACTGAATACTGTGTTAGCGAAAGAATTACTAAATACCGACTTTACCCCATTATACACCGATAAGCCCGTTTCTGCTGCGCTTGCAAAGATGGATGCATGGCAGACCACGGCTGTTCCCGTAGTGGATCGTACCACGAACAAGATTATCGGTCAGGTAAATCTGGACGATATCGTTGAACTGGCAGATGAATCAGTACCGATCTCATCACTGGATCTGCGATCGCCTATCTATGTATTCGAATCACAGCATATTTTTGAAGTCGCCAGAAAAATGCTGCAATATGAAGTAAGGCTGCTGCCGGTTGTTGATACACAGGATCAGTTTATTGGCATCGTTGAAAAGAAACATGTGCTCGAGGCATTTTCCGAACTTCTCAATATCACAACCAACGGTTCTGTTATAACGGTTGAGATCCACAAGGGTGACTTTACTCTTTCTGAATTGGTACATTTGATTGAAACTGAAGGTGCCAAGATTCTTGGCCTGACGGTGGGCAAGTCTTCTGATAACGAATCGATGCTGCACGTCTCGATTAAATTAAGCCTGACGGACACATCGGCCGTCACGTCCTCTTTGCAAAGACACGGCTATCAGACCATTACCGAAAACAGAAACGATCTCATCCAGACTGACCTGTCGTCACGCGCAGATGAACTTCTCCGATATCTTGATGTTTAGATAGATGCTGGTGAAGAGTTCAGTTCAATACGGGAACTTATTCACTACAGTTGGTATATTTATTCGTCTGAACCGGAATATTGAATATCTCTCATTACCCGCATGAGCCGCACCTATCGCTTCCTGTTATTACTACTCTTTTTATCCATTACTTTATTGCCTGTAGCCTTGTCGGCTCAGGAGCTGCAGGAATCCTATCAACAAGTATTTCAGGAAGGTCTGGAGCTGTTTGAAAAAGGATTGTACACGGAATCTCTTCCTTATTTTGAGCGAGCGGCCGAAGCTAATGAAATGACGGATGCCGGAGAAGCGGCGAAATTTTACAGAGCCAGGGTTCTGATTAAAGTGGACTCCTCTTCTGCAGATATTTATACAGACCGTTTTGTACAGCAGTATCCGAGAAGCTACAGGGCATCTGAGCTGTTGAAGGATATTGCCGCCCGCCGATATGAAACCGGGGACCTGGATGAAGCGATTCGCAGAATGGACCAGGCTCTCGATTACCCTCAAAGCCGTCGTGAACGATCCAGGCTCTACTACAGGCTCGGTGAAACAGCCGCTGAGGCGGGACGCTATGACCTGGCTCGGGAGTATTTCCTGACGCTTTCAAACGAAAACAGACGGAGTGAATGGTCTCCCAAAGCGCTTTATCGAAGAGGTACACTCTATCTGGAGCAAGAACAGTTCAGTGAATCGGCGGAAGCTTTTGAACTTCTCAGGGAGAGACATCCCCTGGATCCCATGACTCGCAGAATCGGTACCGCACTGGGTGAGTCTTATTACCAGCAGGGTGAGTATGAACAGGCAGTGGAGGCGTTTGAAGATGCACTGCCAAACCTGGACCATGAGAACCGGCAGAAAGCCGTTTAC
>JAWVZW010000227.1:0-4381 GCA_033721975.1 Balneolaceae bacterium | reverse complement strand
GACTGATGGTGGCTGTTAAGTTGTGCGTCTGATACGCAGCTGCGGTTTCATATTTTGGAACCCCAAATACCAAAATCGGTTTTTTTACGCCGCCCATTCGGAGCTGGATTCCCTCATCCACACTCGCTACTCCAAACCAGTCCGTTTCGTCCTCTATGTGTCTGGAAACTCTGACTGATCCATGACTGTAAGCATCACATTTTACAACAGCCAGCAATTTTTTCCCACCAGACTTTTCCCGAATCTTGCGCAGATTGCGAAGAATTGCACCCAGGCTTATCGTCGCGTATGAGTCCGGAAAATGGTTCTTCATCCTCTCCTCCCGAACAGCTTTTTACTTCGCTTGTTCAGGATGACATTTGCAGCGTTATACCCCGCTGCACCAAACACACCGCCACCCGGATGGCAGGATGCGCTTGAGAGGTAAAGATTCTCTATGGGGGTTTCATAGCGGCTCATTTCCGGAATTGGACGGAACATAAACATCTGGTCAAAATTCATCTCAACATGCATCACATTTCCCCGCAGCAGACCATGTTTCCTCTCAATATCCAGAGGTGATTGTATGTATCGGTCAATCAGTTTGCCCTTCATGTTGGGGGCATACTTCTCCACAACCCCGTAAATCTTGTCGGCTTCCCGCTCACGGATATCATCCCAGTTTTCTCCATTCGACAGCTCATAGGGATGCCATTGCGCCCAGGCAAAGAGCGTGTGTTTGCCATCTTTAGCCACTTCGGGATCAATTTTGGAAAACGTCATCGCCAGTACAGCCGGCTCTTCGGGCGGATTTCCCTTCATATAGTCACCAATAGCCCGGTTCATATATCCCACCGAAGGTGCCAGCAGCTGCATGCCGTTATGAATCAGCGGATCATCGGGTGCTGATGTATATTGTGGCAGTTCCTCCACGGCGCACCGAATCACCATACCGAATCCGTTACCGACCTGAATATTTTCTACTTTTGTATAGAGTGAAGCGTCCAGATACTCCCGGCCAACCAGCTTCATCATCGTGGTTTGCACGTGTGCATTTGAAACTATCAGGTCTGACTGATAATACTCATCACTCTCCGTCAAAACACCCCTGGCTTTTCCGTCAGCAATATCAATTTTTTTGACGGGTGAATCGGCAATGACTTCTCCCCCCTTTGCCTCAATCAGGTTTTTCATGGCCTGGGTCAGCATACCACTCCCCCCTTTGGGATGTTTGGCTCCGCTTTGGTGGAGCATGGACTGCCATCCTACAAAATCACCGGTTGCCGATTGGTCAGGCAGCGGACCCGATTGCGCGGCAAACCAGATCAGGGCAGCTTTCAGGTAGGGATTGTCAAACGATTTTTCAACCACGCCTCCATAGCTGCCCAGAATTTTCTGAAGTCCATCGATCTGCTCCCCCTTCTTAAACATGGAACCATCGCGGAATTGTCCCTTGGCCATCTCGGTGAATATATTCTTGCCGGTAGGCGGGACCATAAAAGCTTTCAGTACACCTTTATTAATGCGTCCCCAGAAATCGATGAACTCACGATAATTGGCCACATCTTCCGGGGCCACTGAAGCGATCGACTCCAGCGTTCGATCCAGATCTTTATGAAAATGGATTACTCCTTTTCCGTCAGGGACCGGATAACTCATAAACGGGTCCATGTCGATATACTCCAGACCATAATTAGTCAATCCAAGCTCTTCAATAATACCGGTCTGATGGATCATGATATGAACGGATGATCCCACATCCATCCTGAAACCGTTCGGATTTTCCTTGCTTTTGAACATTGTTTCGGTGCAGACAGCACCGCCGATGGTATCGCGCCGTTCCAGGACCCCGACTTTCATTCCGGCCTTAGCCAGGTAGCATCCGGTTACCAGACCATTGTGACCTGAGCCGATAATTATTGCATCAAAATGTTTCATCTTTCGTATAGATAAAAATTCATGGAATGAATTACGGGTTTTAGTAAGTTTCCATGATAACACACACGGCATCCCTCTCATTCATGCGGGGTAAATTTAAAAAAGTAATCCGATCTTAAATGCAATTTTTCAAGACTTTCCTGGCATCCATTCTGGGTACCATATTGGGTGTTCTGGTTCTCATTTTAATTCTATTCGCAACTCTGGTCAGCAGCTCAACGGAGCCTGAACCTTATATCCGTTCAAATACTGTACTCACTATCAACCTTCCGGGTTCCATACCCGCAAAAGCTGTTCAGGATCCGGTTGAAGAGCTCTTCAATCCACAAGCCGGTGTTCGGTTTTCCCTTGAATCATTGAAGAATAATCTTCGAAAAGCCGCCGCTGACGATAACATCAAAGCTGTATGGGTGAAAGCCAATTTTGTAGGGTCATCATGGGCAAATCTGCAAACGGCACGCAGGTATTTTAGCGAATTCAAAGAGAGCGGAAAACCGCTTTACTTCAGTACGGATGATATTGGTTTTAACGAACAATCGTACTTCCTGGCCACAACAGCCGACAGTATTTTTTCACCTCCACAAACCAATTTTCAGTTCGACGGTTTTGTAGCCCAGTTTACTTTCTATAGTGATATGCTCGACAAAATTGGTGTTGAACCACAGATATTTCGCGTGGGTGAGTTCAAATCAGCTGTAGAACCTTTCACAAGTACATCCAGCTCGCCTGAAAGCCGTCAGCAGACGCGTGAGATTCTGGATGCGGCAACATCCACATTTGTCAGTGCAGTGATGGAGCGAACCGGTTATACATCGGAGCAGGTCAATGAACTGCTCAACACACCGCCGGTAGATCGTGTAAATTTTGCGCTTGAAAACGGCCTGATCGACGCCATTGCTTTTGATGATGAAATAGAAAATATGATTAAAGCCCGTATCGGCGAAGATGAGGATGATGACCTGACTACGGTTTCATTCGGCCGCTACGGCCGGGTCAGTTTTGCCAGTGCAGGAGTTGAGACACCCGAGACCGATGACAAAATCGCGGTGATTTACGCCAGCGGTGTGATACTGCCTGAACTGCCTGACAGTCCATTCAGTAATTCAAGCGGCATCACCTCTTCCAATTTGAAAAAGCAGATCGACTCTGCTCTTGAAGATGATGTAAAAGCCATCGTAGTGCACATCAATAGCCCCGGTGGTGCGGCCACCACGTCCGATCTTTTATGGCACCAATTACGAAGTGCGTCTGAAAAAGTCCCTGTAGTGGCGTCCATGGGATCTGTTGCTGCTTCCGGTGGTTATTATATGGCCATGGGAGCTGATACCGTTCTGGCTGCTGAAAATACACTAACTGGTTCAATAGGTATCTTTAATCTCCTTTTTAGCTTTGAGGAATTGATGGAAGATAAAATCGGAATTGACTCTGAACTACTTACAACCCATGAGTACGCTGCCCTTTATGATCTGTCAGAGCCTTTTACACCTTCTGAAGAATCAGTTATTCAGGAGTCCATAGAAAACGGATATGAAGCGTTTTTGGCTCGGGTAGCAGAGAATCGGGGCATGACTCGTGATGAGGCAGATGAAGTGGCACGCGGTCGTGTTTACACAGGAACAGCTGCACTGGAGGCAGGCCTGATTGATATAATAGGCGATATTGATCGCGCTATCGAAGTGGCTGCCGATATGGCTGAAATCGAAACGTACCGCATTGACACCTATCCCAAGCAAAAAGATATCTATGAGACTCTTTTCGGTTCCGCAAACGCACAGATGAAAGCGATGCTTACCAGCTGGATTCCAAGCCAGACAAAAGAAGATCTTACAGACATTCATATGCTGTTAAATCACCCCAAAGGGATGAACTGGGCTCTGATGCCGGTTAAAATCGAAATTGATTAATTAGGTTCTCGTCCCATAGGAATCCCTATGGGACGATTTCGCAGTGATACGCTGCCTATTTTAGTCAGCGTAACTCTGCGTATATCGGCGAGACCCGTTTCTTAAATTCAGGCATGTAAGTTCATTTGCTATTAGCCCCTGTTTTTAAGTATTGTTGACAAAGGTCAGACTCAGAGCTGACCCGTCATCATCATCACAGAACAGAATCCCATATGCAAATTGGCGACTTTGCCATTGAACAGCTCAGTGAAGGATTTTTTGAACTGTTCGAAGACGGCAGCTTTCAGAAAATGGACCCGGATAGAATCCGTTATGCTGCTGACGATCCTACTCTTGGAAAATATTCTTCCGCACTAGGCATTGATCCGCTTCTGATTACCAACGGAGAGACAAATATTGTGATCGATCCGGGTCTGGGCTGGGGTCTCGACCATAACAGCCGGTTTCGGGATACGTCCAATGTTATTACAAATCTGAACATTTTCGGTCTTCGGCCCGAAGATATTCACCATGTGGTCTTGAGTCACCTTCATTTCGATCATGCTGCCGGATGTACATTT
>JAWVZW010000226.1:0-4388 GCA_033721975.1 Balneolaceae bacterium | reverse complement strand
TTGATTTCCAGCTTTGGAAGCGGACGAAAGTCACGCTTCAATTGCTCTTTCAGTCCCTCTATATGATTAACATAGATGTGTGCGTCTACAATGGTATGCGCAAAAGTTCCTGGCTCAAGCCCTACATCCTGAGCAATTGCCATGGTCAATGCAGAATAACAGGCAAGGTTGAAAGGGATACCCAAGGCAATGTCGCCGGATCTCTGTGTGAGATGACAGTTCAGTTTTCCGTCCGCCACATTAAAAATGTACATAATGTGACAGGGAGGCAGGCCCATTTCGTCAAGCAGACCGGGATGCCAGGTCGAAACGACTATCCTACGGCTGTTTGGATTGTTGCGCAGCATATCAATAGCGCGCTGTACCTGATCGAATTCATCGTACTTCCATGTCTTTTCCGATTTTTCTCCCAATTTCCGATATACAGACCCATCCTCTGCTTTCAGAGTCGGAAAGCGTCTCCACAAAACCGGGTAAATAGGGCCTACATATCCATCCTCTTCCGCCCATGCATCCCATATATGAACGTCGTTTTCATCACGCAACCACCGGATATGGTCCTCTCCCCTCAGATACCAGAGCAGTTCCATGATCACCGATTTAAAGAATACTTTCTTCGTTGTAAGAAGAGGAAATCCCTCGGATAGATCTACCTTATAGAATTCAGCAAAATTGGAGATCGTATCTGTCCCGGTGCGATTTTCTTTCCTGACACCATTTTCCAGAACATTTTTTACCAGGTCGTGATATTGCTTCATGGTTGATTATTGACAAATGGGTTATAGTACAATGCCGCTGAGAAGGGCTAGTGCAATTGAAAAATAGATTAAGATTCCTGTTACATCAACGAGTGTTGCTACGAACGGAGCGGAAGTTACAGCGGGGTCCAGGCCCAACTTCGACATGATAAACGGAAGCATAGAACCGCTAAGATTTCCAAAAATTACGACCCCAACGAGACTGCTTCCTACGGTGAGTGCCTGCAGAAATACAGCCAAAGAGAATGTATCACCCCTGAAAACCATCCAGGTACTGATGACTACCGTTCCCATGATGCCCAGGATGGATCCAAGAAGAATTCCGGAGAGAAGCTCCCTTTTCAACACCATAAACCAATCCTTGAGTTTGATGTCATCCGTGGAAATCGCCCGAATGATAAGTGTGGCCGCCTGTGATCCGGAATTTCCGCCGCTGGAGATGATCATGGGGATGAACAGAGCCAATACCGCAGCGGCTGCCAGGGTATCTTCAAATCCCGCCATGGCCGTTACCGTAAACATCTGGCCCAGAAAGAGTAATATCAGCCAACCGGATCGCTTACGGACCATTTCCGTAATATTGGTTTGAGAATAATAATCATCCAGTGCACTCATACCCGCCATGAGCTGCATATCCTCGGTTGTCTCCTCTTCGGCAACATCCAGAACATCATCCACGGTAACGATACCAACCAGGATACCGCCTGAATCCACTACGGGAAGGGCAACCCTGTCGTACTTGCTCAGCATCTTAACAGCCTCCTCCTGATCATCAAAGGCGCTGAGTGCTTCAAAAGACTCATCCATGATGTCTTCTATGTGCGATTCAGGACTTGCGAGTATTAGCTGATTCAATCTCAAATCGTCAATCAGCTGTTCCTGCTCATTCACCACATAGATCACATTCACAGTCTCAGCCGTTCTTCCGTATTTTCTGATGTGCTCAAAACTTTTCGCCACCGTCCAGTCGCTCCGGATTTTGACATAGTTGGTGGTCATCAGCCTGCCAACTGATTCCGGCGGATAACCCAACAGCCTGCGTACCTGTGCAAGATTGTCGGAGTCCATTGACGTGAATACCCTCTGAGTCAGGTGTCCGGGCAGCTCTTCCATCAACGAGACCCGTTCATCCGGCTCTAGGTTATTCATTACGTCACTAAGCTGACGCCGGCTGAACACTTCCAGTAGTTCCACTCCTTTACCGCTGCTCAGATAGGTAAACACATCAGCAGCCTTGCTTTTTTTGAGTAGACGGAATACAACGACGGCAACCTCTGGCTCAAGGTCTTCAAGCAGTTCCGCAATATCCACAGCCGGCACATCGTCAAGCGACTCTTTAATGGCTATCCAGTCCTTTTTCTGGATCAACTCATCAAACTCCGGTTTTAATAAATGTGCGATCATTGCTAAACCTGATTCTGCTACTCTTTCTCAATACACGGTACAAAGAAACGAAGGTTTGCACACAAATAACAAACCGATTTTAGCCATTCGTGCCGGGTAACATTACAAAAATCAGTGTGAAACCTTCAGGTTTGCCAGAGCATCCCTGGCCGCTAGCTGTTCGGCCTGTTTCTTGCTTTTACCTTCACCCCTTCCTGCCTCTTTTTTATCGACAAAGACGGCGACCAAAAAGGTTTTGTCATGGCCCGGCACTTCCTCATGAATTACCCTGTATTCGGGTAGCGGAATTTTTTCGGCCTGTGTATACTCCATCAAAACGCTCTTAAAATTGTCAACCTTGGTCTCAATGGTCTTCAGATCAAGAAACTCTTCTATATTTTTTTCAACAAATTGAAATGTAGTCTCGTACCCCCTGCTGAGATAGATAGCTGCAATGATGGCTTCATAAACATCCGCCATCACACTTTTCGAGAGTTCTACACCCTGCCCTGAGGCCCTGTCACCGATTTCCAGTGCTTTGTTGAGTTCAAGGTTTCGGGCAAGCCTGTTCAGTGTATCTCCTTTCACTATCTTTGCCCGAAGTTTTGTAAGAAACCCTTCATCCTCCGTAGGGTATTTTTCAAAGAGGATTTCAGTCACAATCAGGTCAAGGACTGCATCTCCCAGGAACTCCAGTCTTTCGTATGTTTCGTACGATTCATACCGTGAATTATCAACAATCGAACGGTGCCGGAGCGCCTTGAGAAAAAAATGAAGATCCTCATCCGGGATAGAAATGCCCAGACTTTTCTTGAGAAGGGATAGTCTTTCAGCGGAAGGCTGATCCGGTTCCGGAGCAGGGTGTTTCCTGAACCATTCGCGCAGCCGGCTGATCATAAAGCCACTGGTTATTCTTCAAATTTTTTGAACACAATCGTGGTATTGTGTCCGCCAAATCCGAAGGCATTATTCATGGCGTATTTCAAATCCCTGACCTCAGATTCATTTACTGTATAGTTGAGATCACATTCGGGATCCGGCGTCTCATAATTAATGGTAGGAGGAACCATGCCATGATAAATGGCAAGCAACGTTGCCACGGATTCTGCGGCACCTGCAGCTCCAAGCATATGTCCCGTCATGGACTTGGTGGAGTTGAGATTGATTTTGTATGCGTGATCACCAAAAACCTTTTTAATGGAATTGGTTTCAGCGATATCACCAAGCGGTGTGGATGTTCCATGCATATTGATGTGGTCGACATCCTCGGGTTTGATGCCTGCCATATCCAGTGCATTGTTGATGGCAAGTATTACGCCATTTCCATCCGGATCGGGTGCGGTAATATGATAAGCATCCGCGGAAAATCCATAACCGACAATTTCGCCATAGATTCTTGCTCCCCTTTCCCTTGCAGACTCCAGCGTTTCCAGAAACATCATGGATGCGCCTTCACCCAGTACAAAACCGTCACGATCCTTGTCAAAAGGCCGGGACGCTTTTTCGGGATCTTCGTTTCGCTTCGATAAAGCTTTCATGGAGGAGAATCCGGCGATACCGATTTCCCAGACAGGAGCTTCCGTGCCGCCACAAAGTGCCATATCAGACCGTCCATACCGAATGGAATCGTAGGCCAGACCAATATTATGTGAGCCTGTTGCACAAGCGGATACCGCACAGAAGTTGGCTCCGCGAAACCCATACCGAATGGATACCTGTCCGGCAGGCATATCAGGTATCAGCATGGGAATAAAAAATGGATTTACACCGCGGGGGCCATGTTCGTGATGAGATACAGACTGATCGTAGAATGTTTTCATTCCACCGATACCCGTACCAATCAATACAGCAACACGATCCTTATCGATACTATCGAGATCGATCTTGCTGTCTTTGATCGTTTCGTCAGCAACAATTAATCCGTATTGAGTAACCGGATCAAGCCTGCGTGCCTCCTTTCGATCAAAGTAATTACCGGAATCATAATCCTCGATTTGCCCGGCAAATTTGGTCGGATAATCTGTTGTATCAAAATGGGTAATGGGTCTGACGCCGCTTTTGCCGGAGATAAGACCGTTCCAAAATTCAGGAGCGGTCTTCCCGACTGGTGTCAGTGCACCCACACCTGTGACGACAACTCTTCGTTCAGTCATTTGCGGTGTGTTCGTTTGCAGTATATGCTTACGATTTATCCTGGATATATTTCACTGCGTCGCCTACCGTCGCAATGTTCTCAGCATCTTCATC
>JAWVZW010000225.1:0-4423 GCA_033721975.1 Balneolaceae bacterium | reverse complement strand
GGTCTGCGCGCAGCGGCACAAATGATCAGCTATGAACTTCCCCTGGGCATGGCTGTAGCCTCCGTGGTCATTTTTGTCGGATCACTCAGCGTTGTAGATATTGCCGCAGCACAGGAAACCTGGTGGTTCGTGTTCCTGAATCCAATCGGTGCCATTATTTTTATCATTGCTGGATTTGCCGAAAGCAACAGAACACCTTTTGATCTGGTTGAAGCCGAACAGGAACTTGTTGGTGGATTTCATACCGAATACAGCTCCATGAAGTTCGGAATGTTCTTTCTTGCCGAGTATATGCACGTAGTGATCAACTCCATGCTGATGGTTACATTCTTTTTTGGCAGCTATCATCTCCCCTTTGCCGGTTACTGGCTGCCCGAAATGTCACCACTGCTAAAGGGTATACTGGATGTAGGAGTCTTCACGGCCAAAACCGCATTCTTTATCTTCCTGTTTATCTGGGTACGATGGACTATCCCAAGATTTAAATACAACCAGGTTATGAAACTGGGCTGGTCAAAACTGCTTCCGCTCAGTATTGCCAATTTTATTGTGATTGCAGCCATTATCTTTTTCTTCTTCAATTAATCCACACTACTGAGAAGAAAGAGTATTCTGTTTCTACACTGATGTAACATCAGGGTGATGCGGATAGATTATCATACATTAAGAAGCCACGAAAGCCGGGAATTCATATCCCGACTTTACGCGGCTTTTTTTATTCAGTTTCTATTATTCAGCTGTGACACTGATCAAAATGATCGGTTACGTATGCACCTCTACCATCAAGTGGATTCTAATGCCACCAAATACTGTGTTCCTTAAAGATTGACCGGCTCTATTTTATTCCCATTCCTGTCAAAATAGAGTGTCATTCTCTCCCCGTCATCTGATCTGATTACTACGGTGTAGTAGGTAGTGGTCTGATCAAAATCAGTGGTGATCATCTGATCACCCGTAATGGTCCAGCCCGGGTAATTTCTCAGGATGGATTGTGTGATCGTCAGAGGGAGTTTCACGTTTGTAGCAACAGTTTTTGAACTGACCAGGTTGCCATTCCGATCGTACCTTGATTCACAGGTAATCCCGTTTCCGGTAGCCGTAGCTACATAGTATTCCGGTCTCATTCCCGGTCTTTCAGTATAGCTGTACCACGTGATATTCTCCTGGCAGCTCATATAATCCGATTCAACTCTGTTTGTTACAGGGCTGGGAATCTTATTCCGGTCTACCAGTTCTTTCTCAGCGCGGAAAACAAGCTCAGGGGTCAGTTTCTCTCCATTAGAATCAAAATAGAGTGTCTGACTTTCCCTGCCTTTGGTTATCTCGACCTCGGAATACATTTTATTTCTGTCAAAATCTCGAATTACGATGTGATCTTCGCTGATTGTCCACTCCGGATATTCAGCGTAAATAACCTCGATAATTTCTGATGACAGTTTCGCGTTGGTCATCACCGTTCTGGAATGAATCAGGTTTCCTTCATTGTCATAGGTAGCTTCGCAGGTGATATTCTTACCTTTTGCCGAAACTACATAGTACTGTATATCTCCGGAGCCTTTACGGATAAACCAATCAATCTCACCGCTGCAGCTCATGTAGTCTGATTCAATAGCCGTTAGAACTGCTTCGGGAACTTCACTTCTGTCAATCTCAGTTTGTTGTGCAAATAGCAGGCTGCTTTGTGAAATGGAAAAGAGGAGCAGCACAAACAAAACATTTGCTATTCGGACTATAGGACTGTGCCTTGTTCTCATTTTTATACCTCCCCGTTAATTAGTTTATGACAACAACTGCTCGAATCGAATAGAGAAACGTATACTCTAATATCAAGGTAGCAGATGAGACCTTAACTCTTTGTAATCCTAACTCCATCATTCCTGTAGTGAAACACAGGGAGCCGAATCAGACCTATTCAAAAAAAGTAGAACCGGTTATCCTTCAATGAATGTGCAATTTGCAACAATAGCCGGATAAAGCGGAAATAACCTTTCAATTATTAAACAAACGCGGATTTTTATCGATAAACTTGCGGATCCATCGGCGCAGGAAGAAGCTTTTTTCCCCTTTCAGATAGAGATATCCAATTACGCTGATGAAAAGTGCACCAAAAGCATTTACGATCAGATCCCACATCGTATCCGTAAGACCCGAGGGATCGTTAAACATCTGTTTTTGCATGTTTGCGCCTGCAAGCTGGTCCATGGAAAACTCAAAAATTTCCCAGATTGACCCGATTGATATAGCAAATGTAAACGCAAATACTGCAATGAAACCGGTTGTCATATGCAGCTCCACCCTTTTGCTCTCATTTAAAATATATACCATCAGGAAACCAACAATTCCCATCAGGAACCCGGCCGATACATGTAAAATTATATCCCACCACCAGATTCTGTAATAAAAGTCCTGTACTTCACCCAGATAAAATGAAGCAAAAATGAACAAAACCGCTGTCAGGTGAAATTCAGCAGGCAGCTCAAGGCCAAGTCGTTTTCTAAAAACCACCGGAGCATAAAGTGTCAGAATGATGATGCTTACCAAAAACAGCGGGAGCCAACGTTTCTGCACCAACAAAACAACCCATTCTACTGCCATCAAAACAAACAGAAACCTCGTCAGTATCGTATGAAGCCGTACAACCAGTGATTCATCCGTATGGGATGACGAGTGATTCATATCTGTGTCTATTTAAAAAACTATGCCCCGTTGAGAAAGCATTAAAAAACCTATGCATTCACTTTGCAATGGGTTTTCATTTGTGCTACCATCAACGATAACATATACATCTTAAAGAATCAGCCGTTATTATTGTTACACATGTTGCAGACCTGCATCTTAAAATCAATTTTATACAATATGATTCGACCTTTTACGATTTTGATAGTGATTGCAGTCCTGAATCTTCAAGCACCTTCTGTTTTAGGGGCACAGGACCATGAAATTAAAGTTGATCCGCCCATAACATCCGTCATCGTGTACCCTCAAGGTGCTCAGCTTACCCACACAGGAACTGTTGAAGTCCCGGAAGGACAACATGTCCTGATATTCAGCGGTCTTAACCAGGAATTGAATTCCTCGAATACTACCGTAAGCCTGGGTGGTGATCTTGAAATCCTTTCCGTCAATCACAGAAATATTCGCATTCGGGCAACCCAGAATGCGGACAGCATTGAGGTATTGGAAGCTGAAAAGTCCAGGCTTGAACGGCTGATACGTTCCGTTGAAATTGACCGGGAAGTGAATGATTATGAAATGGAGATGCTGGCCGCCAACCGTGAACCCGATATGCAATCCGGTAGTGCATTAAGGGATTTACTGGCTCTTCACAGAGAACGCATTCTGGAACTCAAGACTTCCAGCAGCCAGCTGGCTGACTCCATTCAATCACTCCGAAGCAGTCTCAATGACATTAACCAGGCTCTGCAGCAGCCCGGTTACCAGCCAACGATCATGGTAGGTGAACTATTGGTTGAAGTAAACAATCCGGGTGCCGGCACTTATGATACAGAAATTTCCTACCCGATTGGCCGTGCTGGATGGACTCCGGAGTATGAGCTGCGTGCCGAAGGTATAGATGAGGAGTTATCCAGCAAATTCTTTGGCATGGTTTATAATAACAGTCTCCAAACCTGGACGGATGTGTTAATGACTTTGTCTACACGAACGCCACAGAGACGAACAGTGACGCCTGAACTGAACCCTTGGTTTCTTGACTTTCTCGAACCGCAGGTTACTCTTCAGGAACGAGGCAGAGCCGAAATGGATGAGCTTGTTGTAACGGGATATGCCGAGAGCGGCAGCATGTCGATGCCACCTCCACCCCGATCATTCCGGTCTGAATCCATGGTTGCCCGGCAGTTTACACTCCGGGACAGACAAACGATTGAATCCGGCAGCGAAAGAACCCGGTTAACCCTTGAAGAGTATCAGGTTCCCTCTGAATTCACTTATTTTTCAGTTCCAAAATTACAGGAGGGTGCTATTCTCAAGGCGAATATTCCGGATTGGGAAGAGACCTTTTTGATGTCCGGTTCAGCCAAACTGCACCTGGAGGGAACCTATGTTGGTGAGACCTATCTGAATCCACAGACGGTTTCTGATACCCTCGAGGTGTCATTTGGCCGCGACAGCGGAATCATTGTACAAAGAACAAAGGTACGGGAGAACAGTGAACGGTCCTTTTTCCGAAACCGGATTACGCAAACCATTGCCTACGACATAGAGATCCGGAACACAAAAGGATCTGCCATTGAGCTGGATCTAATGGATCAGATTCCGGTAAGTGTTCAGGAAGACATTGTGGTGACTCCTGTGAATCTGAGCGGTGGTGATCTCGATGAGGAATCCGGACTGGTTAACTGGTCACTTCTTCTGGACCCGGCGGAAACAGAAACCCTTCAGCTGGTATATGAAGTGCGGTATC
>JAWVZW010000224.1:0-4434 GCA_033721975.1 Balneolaceae bacterium | reverse complement strand
GTGGGACCGGTATGGACGGGAAGAAATACCCTATACAATCCAGGATCTGCAAAGAGAACTCGGATCCCTTACGAATGATGAAGAATTTGCGAATAACTTTTTTTCCCGGTACGTCCACGGGCATGAAATACCCGACCTGGAGGCTCTGTTTGCGGAGGCCGGGTTTTTACTCGAAAAAACCAATCCTGGTGAGGCCGTTCTGTTTTTCGGCAACCGGCTCAACTTTGATAATGGTGCTGCAACCGTGAATGGATATACGACTGTGGGAAGCCCGGCTTATGAAGCGGGTTTATCAAACGGTGACCGGCTGATTTCTGTGGATGGAACAGCTATCCGGAATGCTGACGACCTGAGCAGATTGCTGTCCGGAATGGCTCCGGGCGATAGGTTAAATGTGGAGTTTGAATCGCTGGGCGAAACCTATAATGCAGAGGTGGAACTTGCTGAAAATCCGGCACCCAGACTGGTTACTTACGAATCCGCCGGACGTGAAGTCACGGATGCAATGAGGACATTCCGAGAGAACTGGCTGGGAAGCAAAGCGGGGACAGGGTCTGATTAACCGGCAGGCAAATTCACCCTAATTTTATCGTCCCGATCAAAAATGTACAAAATTTTGTTTCTTGGTGAGAACTAGATAGATCAAGTTATTCCATTCCATGTCAAACCCGATTAAAAAATACCATATCGGCCTCACCCAATGGGGCTACAAGGAGTGGAAAGGAAATTTCTTCACGGAAAAGGCAAAACCGGCGGATTTTCTGAAGCAGTATGCGTCCGTTTTCAATTCTGTTGAAGGAAACACCACTTTTTATCGGGCACCCACGGGAGAAACCGTGAAACGATGGGGGGAGCAGGTCGATGACACCTTTAAGTTCTGTTTTAAATTTCCCCAAAGTATCACGCACTATAAGAGGCTGAAAGATGTGCATGACGAGGTGCTTTCCTTTCTTGAACTGTTTAATCCGATCCGAACCAAGCTGGGTCCGTTTCATATACAGCTGAGTTCCCAGTTCTCCTACAATGAGATGGACAAACTGGAGCGCCTGATCGAAATGCTTCCGGTTCATCTCCATTACGCTCTGGAAGTACGGCATCCCGATTTTTTTGACAAAGGGAAAATGGAGAGGCATCTCACGGATCTGCTGAAAAGCTATGGGATCGATCGCGTCGTATTTGATACGCGCCGGCTGCATGCTCTATCCGGTAATGAACCGTCCATAAAAGAGGCACAGCGAAAAAAACCGCAGACACCGGTCCGCTTTGACACCACCGGCAACAAGCCGTTTATCCGGTATGTGGGGGCTAATGATATTCTCAACAACGAAACCTACCTGAAGGAGTGGGCCATCATCACAGCCGACTGGATCCGTGAAGGGAAACACCCCTATTTCTTCATTCATGCCCCCGACACTTCTCACGCGCCGGCTCTTGCCCGCTTTTTCCACAACGAACTTTCCAAACTTATCGATCTCACCCCCATGCCCGCCTGGCCGTCAGAAAGAAAAGATGAGCAATTGGGGCTTTTTTAGGGTTCAAGGTTCAAGGTTCAGGGTGCAAGGTGTGACAAGCAAAGTGTAGGCTGAATGCTTAGAATGATTTATTCACTTAAGTCCGGAAGGACGGCACACGCGAGCGGGGAATTTATTCCCCGGGTTGAGGAGCCGGCCACATGGTTCAAGGTTTAGGGTGCACGGTGCAGAGGAGGATTAGTAATATGAATCTCAAAATGATTTCAGAAAAATTTTTTTAATACTTAGCGGCCTTTGCGGTTAAATCTCACCTATTTAATCAACCGCAAAGAACGCAAAGAGGCGCCAAGGCTCGCAAAGGTAATTTTTTAACAAATACAATCTCAGATTTTGTCACTTTGTACGCTGAACCTCAAATCCTGATCCATGTCAGCAAAAACTCTTTTTAACCTCGATAAGAACCATCATTACCTGAATTGCGCGTTTTTATCACCTTTGCTGAAGTCGGTGGAAAAGGCAGGGGTCGAGGGAGTCCGGATGAAGGGAAAGCCATGGGAAGTGGAGCCAGAACATTTCTTTGCAGATTCAGACCGGGTGAGGTCGTTATTTGCAACATTGATCCATGCCGATGACCCCGCTTCAATTGCTATTATGCCTTCAGTATCCTACGGGATGGGTACCGTGGCTGCGAATCTGCCTGAGCGAAAAACCGGGAAGATTGTGATTGTTCATGAACAGTTTCCCAGCAATGTCTATCCGTGGAAGCGGTTATGCAATGATCGGGGGTGGAAGCTTGAAACAGTACATCCGCCGGAGGACTTCGATGGCAGGGGGAAAAGGTGGAATGAGCGGATTCTGGAGGCAATAGATCATGAGACCGTTCTGGTTGCCCTGGCCAATGTGCACTGGGCCGATGGAACAAGGTTCGATGTAAAGAGAATCGGTGAGCAATGCCGGAATCATGACGCTTATTTTGTCATTGATGGTACCCAGTCTGTCGGAGCACTCTCTTTCGACATTCAAAAAGTAAAACCCGATGCTTTGATTTGCGCCGGATATAAATGGCTTTTTGGTCCCTATGGCTTGGCATTAGGGTACTTCGGGGAACGCCTGAGTGAGGGTGTTCCGCTGGAGGAGGGATGGATCGCACGGAAGGACAGCCGTGATTTTGCAGGATTGGTGAATTATCAGGATGAGTATGAACCCGGTGCCATTCGCTTTGACATGGGAGAGAGAAGCAATTTTATCACCCTGCCCATGATGGCTGCTGCCCTGGAGCAGGTGCTAAAATGGACACCGGAGCATATTCAGACATACTGTGATGACCTGTGCAAAAACTACATTGAAAAGTGGAAACAACACGGATACGGCTTCCGGATTGAAGAGAGGGAATGGCGCGGAGCCCATTTGTTTGGTATACGATTACCGGATACAGTTCCGGTAGATGATCTTAAAAGGCGGCTTAAAAATCGAAATGTGCACGTTTCCGTAAGAGGATCTGCGGTCCGTGTGGCTCCTCATCTGTATAATGAAAAGAAGGATATTCAAGCTCTTCATGAGGTTCTGATGAACATCCATCAGATCAGAAGTTGATTGGGAAAGGGACTTAATAGGTATAAAAAAACCACCTTCCCAACATGAAGGAAAGGTGGTTTGCTATGAGTAGCTTGGATTAAATTATTGAGTGCTCTACTCGTCTTCTATGATGATATCCGTTACGTGAACGATACCATTCAGCGCAATAATATCCTTATCAGTAAGCGTGATGTTCATGGAATTTTCAACATCCTGAGAGAATACTTCGCCTTCAAAGATATGGTTCACTAACAGGTCATGCGCCATGTCAGGATTTGATTTTAACTCCTCAACATCCAGCCCATGATCTCTGAATGCCTCATCCGTTGGTGCGATAACGGTGTAAGGCCCATCATCTGTGATCGTTGAGTCCAATTCCGAAACGACCAGAAGTTCAGACATGATAGTATGATTTTCACTATTGTTGATGATATCGACCACATTAGCGGTTTGAGCTGTTGTTTGCTGGAGCCCAAAGAACAATAGTAGAAAAGAAATTGCAGTAAAAATTGATAGTGTCTTCTTTAAGTAAGTAAACATAATAATAAAATCTATTTTAGCATTATACTTTAAAAACAAACACTAAGATGTTATTGTTCCATTATTGACTATATGATTGGATATATCTATCTAAGGTTAATATAAATGAAATCCGAATGAGCAAAGTCTTTAAAAACCTATTTTAATATAGCATTAAAAAGGGCGCTATATTCTTATTATAAATAGGGTTTAGCGGTAAATGAAGTCTGTTCTAATCTCTGCCGATTACTTCACTTGTGATATGTACGATACCGTTTGATGCTGTAATGCTTTCTTGGGAAATTGTAAGATTAAGGGCAACTTCAGCATCTTGGGCAGCCACTTCGCCTTCAAAGAGATGTTCTACAACAACATCCTGAGCTTTCTCCTGATTATTTTTCAACTCTTCCAGATTCATATCCATTGACCGGAAGGCTTTATCAGTCGGTGCGATCACAGTGTAAGGGCCGTCTTCTGATAGTACCCTGCTATATTCGGATGTATGCAGGAGATTAGTCAAAATGGTGTGTTCATTGCTGTTTTCAATAACATCCATTACGGTGCCCTCCTGAGCAGTAATTTCCTGAACACCGACTATCAAAATTAGAAAGGCCAGTAAGTAGAGAAACGAAAGAGCTTTTCTGAATGATCTCATAGCAATACAATATTAATATTAATTATTTCATTCATTTTATTATACAATTTAGTAACATTAATAATTCCATTTAATCGTTCATTAATATAGGGTTACTTTCTTTCTTATGGAACGATAGGAAATTCCAATAGGAGTGGGTCAGTATGTACCATTGATTAAGAACATACCGTTGCATGATATTTGATCCGCAGGCAGGAAGTGAAGATGTGGCTC
>JAWVZW010000223.1:0-4435 GCA_033721975.1 Balneolaceae bacterium | reverse complement strand
GGATTTTTTGAGTATTGAGTATTGAGTAGTGAGTAGTGAGTAGTGAGATGTCAGACGTCAAACGTGAGACGAGAATGGGGAATGATTTGCGTTTGACGATATGCGATCTCTGATCTCTGAGTTATTTGGCATCCTGCCCTTAGTCGCCAGTCGCCAGTCGCCAGTCGCCAGTCGCCAGTCGCCAGTCGCCAGTCGCCAGTCGCCAATCACAAGTCACTCATCTCATAATCTGATATTCCTCCGGTGGCTCCGCTCCTTTCAGGTGCTCCACAAAGAAATCCCACGTCCGGCGCAGATGGTAGGGCTCGTTGCCGAAGCCGTGGCCGCGGTTGGGCATCACGATCAGTTCAAAATCCTTGTTATGGCGGATCAGCTCGTTCACCACCAGCAGCGTCATGGACGGATGCACGTTGGTGTCCATAGTACCATAAGATATCATCAGTTTTCCTTCCAGGTTTTCGGCTTGGAGATGGTTTGCCTGGTTGGTGTAGGTATCCTCACCGTCACCGGTCTCTTCAAGCAGGCCCTGGTACTTCTCACCCCAGTAATAGGTATACCCTCGGTTATCATGATTGCCGGCGCTTGAAACACCCACCTTGAAAAATTCAGGATACTGAAAGAGAGCCGATGCGGTTGCAAACCCTCCTCCGGAGTGTCCGTAAATCCCCGCCCGTTCGATATCGATAAAATCATACCGTTCTGCGAGCTGCTCCATGGCCGCGATCTGATCGGGCAGCCCGTTGTCGCTCATATCACCATAATAGGCCGTATGAAATTCCCTGGACCGGAAGGGCGTACCCATTGCATCAACCTGAACGACCACAAAGCCAAGTTCTGCCAGCGCATGAGCCTGACCCCGGCGCGATGTGGAGAAACTGCGCCCTCCGATGCTTCCTGTCTGTGGACCCGGATAGATGCTGTTTACAATCGGATAGGTTTTTTCAGGATCGAAATCGGACGGCAAAAACATGATGCCGTGAATGTCGGTTTCCCCATCGCGGCCCTTAACGACAAAGGGCTGCGGAGCCCGCCATCCTGCTTCAAATACTTCCGAAGCATCGGCTTCTTCCAGCGTCATCAGAATCTCACCTTCTTCATTGCGCAAAACAGTAGTCTGCGGGGTTTCAAAATCAGAATGGGTAGTGACGATGTATTCAGCATTAGGCCCTATTTCTACATCATGATGAAAATCCTCCGGCGTCAAAAGTGTGAGTCCGCTGCCGTCAAAATTGATTCTCATCAGCTTTTCATGATAAGGATCGGATGCGCTGCCAATACCCACTGCGGTAAACCAGATCTGCCTGTTACCTTCATCCACCCGGACGATATCAATAACGTTCCAATCGCCTTCTGTAATTTGATTTTTCAGATTTCCGGTTCCCAGGTCATGCAGATACAGATGTCCCCAGTTGTCTTTACGTGAAAACCAGATAAACTCGTCGCTATCGTGGAGCACCCGCCAGTTGGGAACACCCCGCGAGGAGAGGTTGGATTCAAAAAAGATCTCATCCCGTTCATGATAAACCTCCCGAACATCACCGGTCGCAGCATCGGCCAGATAAAGGGTAACCTCTTTATAATCACGCGAGGTGTTTACAAATGCCAGGCTTGTTCCGTCTTCGCTCCACTCGTTATCGCCCCATTCGCCGTTTCGGATGAGTCCGCAGCAGTTCGATAAGCGCTGATGAGAGGGAGGTACATCCAATGGAATCAGTTCCGGCTCTTCCGTGTCGATGATGACCCGTTCATGCATCGGTACAATCGAATCACCGGGCAGCGCATAGGGCCAGATGTCGGCCTCCGGACGTCCCACCTGGGTCCTCCAGAGCGTCATCATCTCCACTCCCCGTTCATCCAGACGATAGGTGGTCAGTTTTTCTGAGTCGGGCGACCATTTCACAATCGGCGTCTCCGATCGGTTCCAACCCAGATTGTAGGTTCCATATCCGTAATGCTGTACTCCGTCGGTTGTGAGCTGAGTTTCTTCACCCGTAATCAGATTTTCGACCCAAAGATTGAAGTTCCGGATAAAGACAGCTTTGGTGCCATCAGGCGAAACCACTGAATGGGAAGGTTCCTGAGGAGAAACGCTCTCTTCTTCGCAGGTATAAGTATTCAGTGAGCAGGCTACAATATTACCGGAATGAGTAAATCGAAGAGTCTCCAAATCATTTGAAAAACTCAGATTCTGAAGGGGAAGATTTCCTGCATTTTGTTCCGTGCCGGTGTATTCCTCTATCGCTGCGGCCAGTCTGGCATGATCAAACGCAAGATCTGTTGTAAGTTCTTGAGCATCAGCAAGCTTGTATCGGCTTCCCTCCGGCGTGGTTACCCGATACCAGAACCTTTCAGAGTCGATCCAATTGGGGTTGACGTTTTGTCCATAGACTTTTTCAGCCAGATTCCAGCTGAGCATCTGCACCGCGCGATCGTAATCCTCTGCGGTGACCGTTGGTTCAGATTCCGTAACAGATTCGGTCTGAGGTACGGTTGTTTGAGCGGTTTCTGTAGACGCGCACCCATTGATTAGAAATATGGATAAGAGTGTTGAAAGGAGTAGCCCTCTGTTCATGAACTTGGATATCTGGTTTCGGTTAAGGTTGAGGAAATTGATGGTTTTCCATCAATCGGGCAAGTAGAAAATAAAAAACCCCATGCCAATTGCGGCAAGGGGTTCTGTAAAATCTGCGTAAATCTGTGAGAACCAATTTGGCAAAAAGTGTCCCCCTTGGAAGGGGGAGGAGTCCCGACGGCGGTCGGGACGGAGGGGGATGACCCATCGATCTAAGATTTGAATCAGTAATTTTTTACTTCGATTCTGCTACTGATCATCCCCCATTGCCCCCTTCAAAGGGGGACACTCCTTAAAACACGCATTGCTAAGAATGCTCACATGAAGTTACGCTGAGGGAATTTAGTCCGGCAGATTGTAATCAATCTCAGTCGGATAGTAACCTAATAAATGCTCTGAGAAATAATCCCACAACATGCGTTCAAAGTAGTCGGAATATCGTCCGAAACCGTGACGTGCTTCCGGGAAGATCATCATGTCAAACCGTTTCCCTTGCCGCAGCAGGGCATCTGCCAATCGGTAGGTGTTGGCAGGATGTACGTTGTTATCCATTTCGCCGTGAACGAGCAGCAGTCGTCCCTGAAGATTGGATGCCAGCTCTGCGTTGGAGGGGATTCTGGAGCTGAAGGTAGTTCGTTCTTCCTTTACTTCCTCTCCATCCTCATTAGTCACGGTTACCGAATCGGTTTTGGCCTGCACACCGTGATGGACTTCACCCCACCAGATGTTGTAAACGTTATTATCGTGATTACCGGCGGATGACACAGCTACCTTGAAGAAATCCGGATAGGTAAGAAGTGCGGCCGTACTCATAAATCCGCCTCCCGAGTGGCCATAGATTCCAACCCGGTCCAGATCAATATAAGAATGCAAGGCTCCCAGCTGTTCGATGCCGTACCGGTTGTCGGCCAGCGCATAATCACGCAAATTATCATATCCGTAATTGTGGTACCATTTTTCGCGCAGCGGACTGCCGCCCCGGTTCCCCATAGCAACCACGACAAATCCTACCTGTGAAAGGGCGTGGGCACGGGCTGCAGAACCACCGATAGAAAATGATCTCGGGTAGGGCTCCACCTGCGGGCCGGGATAGACATAAGAGATTATGGGATACTCTTTCTCAGGATCAAAATCAGAAGGTTTCCACATTACCCCGTAGAGATCGGTAACGCCGTCATCTGCTTTCACGGAAAACAGTTCAGGCAGATTATACCCAGCCTCATACATGCGGCTCAGGTCGGTCTCTTCCAGCTGCATTAATTCACGTCCGCGATTGTCGCGAAGTACAGCTTTGGGCGGCATGTCAGGCCGTGAAAAGTTGTCAACGAAAAACCGGCGGGAGTCGCTCATCGATACCGAATGATTCGCATTTTCGGGCGTGATAAGCTGCTGACCGGAACCGTCGAAATTGGCTTTGTAATAGTGTGCGTGATAGGGATTGCGATCTTCTTCGCCGCCAAAACCTTCAAAATAAATGGTCTGTGCCGTTGTATCGATGGCTGCAATATCGCCCACCATGAAGTGTCCCGTGGTGATTCGGTTTCGCAGATTGCCTTCACTGTCGTACCGGTAAAGCTGTCCCCAGCCGGTTCGCTCGCTCCACCAAATGTATTCCTCGCCTTCATTGATGATCGCCAGCTGTGCGTATCGTGTGTTGAAATAGGGTTTGCTTGTTTCTGACCAGAGTACTTCAACCTCACCCGTAGTGGTGTTTGCTTTCAAAACATCGATTTCGTCCCATGTCCGGGTTCGCCTCAGGATATAGAGGTAGTCGGACGTCTCAGTCTCAAAGATTCCGCCGCCGTTAAAATAGACTCCTCCCAAAGATTGATCCGGCCACTTGTCGGTATCCAGCCTTACACT
>JAWVZW010000222.1:0-4448 GCA_033721975.1 Balneolaceae bacterium | reverse complement strand
TATCGGAATTGAATTCGTATATGATGGGCTCTCCGGTTTCTTTGTACTGGTCATCAATGTTGTGGCCTTTCTGGTACTGATCTATTCCCGGGAAATATCCAAAATTGAATTTCCCGACAAGGTACTGCCCTACTTTGCCCTCGCAATGCTGGTGATGCTGGGTTTTAACGGCATGCTGATGACGGGCGACCTTTTTAACCTATATGTATTTCTGGAGATTTCATCCCTCTCCTCCTATGCTTTGATTTCCATCGGGGATAAACCGGCACCCTTTTCTGCGTTCCGCTATCTCATCATCGGTACAACGGGCGGTACGCTTTACCTTCTGGGCGTGGGATTCCTCTACACAGTTACCGGTACACTCAATATTATTGATATGAGTGCCATGCTGCCGATGTTTATGGATAACACGGCCGTTTTTGCAGCGCTCGTCCTGATGATTGTTGGAATTGGGGTAAAAGCAGCGCTCTTCCCGATGCACGGATGGCTGCCCGACTCGTACACTTTTGCGGCTACCAGCTCCACTTCACTGATCGCTCCCATAGGCACCAAGGTGGCAGCCTATATCCTGTTCAGGATTATCTTCTGGCTTTTCGGTATTGATGTAACCGACTCTTTTGCACCGATCTCCTATGTAGTTGGCGTACTTGCCTGTATCGGTATTTTGTACGGGTCTATTATGGCCATAGCCCAGACAGAGATGAAGAGAATGCTGGCTTACAGCTCCGTTTCACAGATCGGATATATCATCATGGGGCTCAGCCTGGCCAATCCCTGGGGTTTTGCAGGGGCTCTGCTTCATGTTTTGAATCACGCGATAATGAAGGCATGCCTGTTTATGGTATCCGGTCACCTGAGGGTGAAAGAGGGACACTCCGATATTTCATTGTTTAATGACAGCTACAGAAAAAAATATCCATGGACCATGGCAGCATTCTCTATCGGAGCTATCTCAATGGTTGGTCTGCCGCCGCTGGCCGGATTTTTCAGCAAGTGGTACCTGGCACTTGGGACGATAGAAAACAGCAACTGGCTGTTTCTGATAGTAATTCTGGTTAGTTCACTGCTCAACGCAGTCTATTTCTTCCGCATACTTGAAAAAGTATATATGATGAATCCATCGGCGGATCAGAAGGAACCTTCTGATGGTGAATACAATGAACCGAAGGCATCCATGATGATACCTACATCTGTGCTCGCGGTTAGCCTGTTTGTCATAGGATTTGCGAATGCAGCCATTGTGGGCTTTCTGCTGAATATTTTTCCGATAGGTTAGCGTAATCAGATGAGATGACCCGAATTCATTTAAAAAAACCGAAACATAAAAGCGCTCAGCACTGACTTTCATCAGTGATCAAAACTTACAATAACCCTTAACGACCCAATGGATCTTACTTTCGTACCTTTGCTGGCAATTCTGGCGTCGCTGATAGCGGTGGTACCCATTCTGCTGAGTTCTGAGAAACCGAACCTGCGTGAGTTCTGGACGATCCTGGCTGCGGTGGTTAAATTTGGTCTAGTACTTACATTGCTTCCGGGTGCCATCGAAGGCAGATCGGTGGAATTACATCTTCTGGATCTCGCACCCGGATTGCCACTGGCACTGAAAGCTGACCCTTTGGGCGTATTTTTTGCCGTAATTGCATCCGGACTCTGGATTTTCACATCCTTCTACTCCATCGGATATGTGCGGGGTGCCGGTGAAAAGAAACAGACAAGATACTTCGCCAGCTTTGCCGTCTGTCTCTCGGCAACGATCGGAATTGCGTTTTCAGCCAATCTTTTGACGTTCATTGTTTTTTATGAGATGCTCACGCTGGCAACCTATCCCCTTGTTATTCATAAAGAGAACAAGAAGGCGATAGCAGCAGGACGAAAATATCTGGCCTACACTCTTACAGCCGGACTGCTGCTCATTGCCGCATCCGGAATGGTATATACCTACACCGGCAGCCTCGACTTTACACCGGGCGGGTTATTCAATAATACGGATCTGCCGCATTCAGCCATGCTGGTCATCTTTATTCTATTTCTGGGAGCCGTTGGCGTGAAGGCAGGTATCATGCCGATCCACAGCTGGCTGCCGTCTGCCATGGCGGCACCGACTCCGGTGAGTGCTTTGCTTCATGCGGTTGCTGTGGTGAAATCAGGCGTCTTTGCCGTAATCCGTGTGGTTGGATTTGTGATTGGCACAGATGTGATGGCAGAATACGGTTTGAATGACATCCTGATTGTACTTGCCGGTGCCACGATTATCATAGCTTCCCTTCTAGCGTTTGCACAGGACAACCTGAAGCGGCGGCTGGCCTACTCCACCGTTGGACATCTATCCTACATTGTTCTGGGAGTTGCACTGCTTACGCCGCTGGGAATGCAGGGCGGCATTATGCACATTGCAGCTCACGCTACCATGAAAATTACGCTCTTTTTCTGTGCCGGGGCCATTTATGTGAATCTGCACAAAGAAAATATCAGTGAACTGAACGGGATTGCCAAAGCGATGCCGTGGACTATGGCAGCCTTCACAATCGGATCGATGGGACTTGCGGGTGTACCTCCCATCAACGGCTTTGTCAGCAAATGGTATCTCGCTCTCGGCTCCCTGCAGGGGGATATGATTATTCCGCTCATCATATTGGTTGTGAGCGGCCTGCTTAATATCGGGTACTTCTTTCCGATCATTCAAAGAGCCTATTTCCGAAAAGGCGAAGGACTCGAAAAATATGGAGAAGCCTCACCCTTTATGGTGGTTCCGCTCTTTGCCACGGCCATACTATCGATTTTATTTGGACTGTTCCCGAATCTCTTTTTTAACTTTTTTGATCTTGCAAGCGCCATAGCTTCATCCCTCTTTACCGGAGGAGGATAAATGCATCCGGAAGAGAAACCGAATACTATGAACCTGTACTCATTATGAAAACCTGGCACTGGATAGCACTCGGCATTCTGACCGTGATCAGCCTGGTTCTGGAGTTTGTATTCCTGGCCGACTACGATTCACACTGGTGGAACGCCATTCCCGGATTCTATATCTACTGGGGATTTTTAAGCTGCGTGGTCATCATCTATGTAAGCAAGTGGCTGGGCAAGTTGTTCATTTTCAGAGGAGAGGAATATTATGATCGTTGATTTTCTTCTCATACCGGCTGTTATTGTCACTCTGGGAGCGTTTATTCTGCCCCTTGTGCCGGAAAAAATCCGTCCGTCAGCATTTCTTCTTTTCCCCCTGGCGGCTCTGGGTATGCTATGGCAGCTGCCTGACGGGTATACATTGACTATCCCTTTCGGCAGCTATGAGCTGACACCGGTTTATGTGGATTCCCTGAGTCGTATTTTTGGGACGATTTTTGCGATGATTGCCGTCATTGGGGGTATCTATGCCTTTCACCTGAAGGATCTGGGTCAGCAAACATCCGCCCTGGTCTATGGCGGCGGTGCGTTGGGTGTTACATTTGCCGGTGACTGGTTTACGCTGTTTGTGTTCTGGGAGCTGATGGCAGTTAGCTCTACATATCTGATCTGGGCCCGCCGGACTCAAGAGACCAACGAAGCCGGGCTACGATACCTGCTGGTTCACATTTTTGGTGGCGGACTGCTTTTCAGCGGCATTCTTTGGCATATCAGTCAGAGCGGATCCATTGCCGTTGAAAGCCTGCCCGACGCATATACACTTTCCTCCGTACTGATGCTGCTGGGTGTTGCCGTCAACTCAGCGATACCGCCCCTCCATGCCTGGCTTGCGGATGCCTATCCAAAAGCCACGATTACCGGTGCGGTGTTTATGAGTGCGTTTACGACCAAATCTGCTGTGTATGTGCTGGTACGTGTTTTCCCCGGCTGGGACATCCTGATCTGGTTTGGTGTGGCCATGGCGCTTTACGGTGTGGTTTACGCTGTACTGGCAAATGATATCCGTCAGATCCTGGCGTACCACATCATTTCCCAGGTTGGATATATGGTGGCAGGGGTGGGCATCGGGACCGAAATGGCACTAAACGGAACCACCGCTCATGCATTCAGTCATATTCTTTACAAATCGCTTCTTTTCATGGGCGCCGGAGCGGTTCTCTATTCAACAGGGAAAAGTAAACTTACGGAACTGGGCGGAATTGCTTCCAAAATGAAGGCGGTTGTTTTTCTGTATATGATCGGCGCTTTTTCAATCTCCGGATTTCCTCTCTTTAATGGATTTATCAGTAAATCGATGGTGGTCAGCTCGGCTGGCGAGGCTCATCTGGAGGTCGTCATGCTCCTTCTGATCCTGGCATCCGTCGGTACATTCCTGCATACCGGCCTCAAGCTGCCCTATTTTACCTGGTTCGGTGAATCAAAGAGCGAGATTACCGTAGGGCCCATCCCCTTCAATATGCTGGTTGCAATGGGAATCGGAGCATTCTTCTGTACCCTTTTTGGTGTATACCCGGGGCTTCTTTACCAGTATCTCCCCT
>JAWVZW010000221.1:0-4467 GCA_033721975.1 Balneolaceae bacterium | reverse complement strand
TGATTTTGAGTCCGCGTTTCAGTTCGGTCTTCTCCTGGATTTCTCCATTTTTCTAAGGCAGCGCATATTCCGCTTTCTGGAGACAGAAATTTCTGCATCTCTATTTTACTCATCATCCCTGGATCAATATGAACCCGACCCCGATCGGCTTGCCCAAAACCTTGATGCCGGCATCTACTGGCAGGAACATGATTCCAGGCACTATATGCGCCAGGGTTCACACAATCAAGCCTTTGATTTTAGACACCCGGTCTACCGTCAGCACTTTGACGGATTTGAACCAAACTGCTGCGTTCTGGACCTGCTTTTTCAGTACGGGCCGGAAAGTTTTAAAATTATCGACGAACTAACGCCCAAAACCAATCGTTCGCAGTAATGGAATCCGGCCGTTTCTGTCCGCACACATTCCCGAAGATTCTTTAGTATACTATCTGGCTCTCATATTCCCGTTGAAGAACTCCTGAGTCGTCCAAAAGCAATGATTACGCCTGATCCCTATGTCTAAAAAATTTGTGTTCACATCCCTGATTTATCTTTTACTGATTTGTGTCCAGGTACAGGGGCAGACATTGACTGTAACCGTAATCGAACACGAATCAAACCTGCCTCTTGGTGAAACAGAAATCGTGGTAGAGAATCCAGACATCGGTTTCTCTGAAGTTCATAATACCTCAGCTGCTGGCAGGGTTGTTCTGACTGGGCTTCCCACATCCGGACAATACATCATAAGAACTGAAGCTACGGATGAACACTTTGAATCCGTGAGTGAACCCTTTCGGCTGGTCTCAAACCGAAATACAAGTATCCTCCTGATTGTCTACAGCCGCCTGACCGGTCGGCTGGATGAAGTTACCGTAACTGCTCGTTCCACAACCATCAATACCGTTGATGCAGAGGTAGCCTCTGAACTTTCTGCTTCTGATATCGAAGCTATACCTATCGAAGCACGCGATATTTCAAGGGTTCTTTATCGTCTTCCCAATATATCACAAGCCACCGGATTTTTTCCCGAAGCTCCGAACGTTGCAATTAATGGCGCAAACTCCCTCTTTACCAACTACCAGATTGATGGTTTTGACAACAATGAAAATTTTCTTGGAGGACAGCGTTTCCGGGTACCGGTGGGAATCACTCAAAACGTTACCGCACTGACCAACAATTTCAGTTCCGAGCATGGAAGAACCAATAACGGCGTAATCAATATCACCACAAAGTCGGGCAGTAACGATCTGGATGGTGAGGTTTTTCTGATGACGCGCCCGGGGCCGCCCCTCGATTCATCCTCCCCATTCGCCCAGCGCGATCTCAGTGGAAACCAGGTAAAAGATGGATTCGCACGATATCAGGGTGGTTTTGCCCTGGGTGGACCTGTAATCAGGGACCGGACATTTTTCTTTTTAAATGCGGAGCATTACACCGACGTCAAGGAGAATTTGCTTAGTGTACCCCGGCTTGGCGTGAATGAAACCATCTCGGGCACCAATAACTTCACGTTTCTGTCTGGTAGAATCGATCATACCTGGAACAGCCGTTTCCGGTCCAATATTCGCGTCAACAGGGGTTTGGTAAATATTGAGCGCCAGGGAGGGGGAATCGATGGAGGAGTTACGTTTGCCAGTGCAGCCAACAGGCAGATTCGAAATTCCTTTATGATCGCCAATCGCAATACCTATTCCGGAAATGGGTTTGTATCGGAAACCGGCTATCAATACGGTCGTTTCCGATGGGATTATGCGAATCCAGCCTCCGAATCGAGCCCTAATGTGACCGTTTTGGCTCCCAACGGAGAAACCATTGCACTTTTAGGACATCCCGGCTTCGTTTTTGACGAGACGGAAAATACACACCAGTTTCAGCAGAAATTCACCTTCTTCAAAGACCGGCACACAATCAAAGCAGGCGTTGATCTGAAAACATCGGGTTTTGCACTGTTCGGAGGCGGAAATCCGGCCGGCAGCTGGCTTGTACAGCTAAACCAGCAGCAGCTGGACAATCTGAGAAATGCAGGTGTTTCACAAAACCTGGCACCGGGAGACCTGCCATCCGATGTGGACGTTCTGAACTTTGGAATTGAGCTGCAGCCTAACGCTTTTGAGAAAAGGCAAAACCTGATTGGTATCTATCTTGAGGACCAGTTTTCCATTTCCGGCAACCTGAATCTGAATCTGGGGCTGCGGTACGACATCGATAACCTATCCAAAGCCGGGAATTCATCCTACGATCTCAATAACCTTGCACCAAGGATCAGTGCCAATTATCGTTTAAATGACCGGAGCAGCCTTCGTGCCGGTTACGGTGTTTATTATGATAAAATCCTATACGCAGTCTACAGCGATGCACTCCAGTTCAGTTCAACCGCCGAAGATTTCAGATCCCAAATCTCTGTGTTGGTTGATCAGGGGATCCTGCCAGCCGATACGGATATTAATCGGATAACCAATGAAGGCAACCTTGTAGCAAGCATACCGGATGCAGATTACCTTCAGGGACCTGATCGTACCCAGCTTCAGAATCAGCGTGAATCGGTTTTCAGCAATGAACTCAGAATATTGAACCCAAACGGGCTGGATAATCCCTATTCCCATCAGTATATGCTTGGGTATCAGCACCAGCTCTCCCGCAATTCTCTTCTCTATATTGATCTGATGCACAACCGGTCCTATAACCTTTACAGGTTGCGGGACCTGAATGCTCCCGAGCCGTACCCAATCAACCCTCAAAATGTTGAAGTCCGAACACAGGCAGAAGCCGACGCGACCCGTCCGACGCCCATTCTGCAGGACGCACAGGGTTTCTACACACCGGGGCCCAATGGGGAACGACTTCGCGGTATCGCAAGAAGTATCATTATGACGGAAACCAAGGGACGCTCCAACTATTACGCCATGAATGTTACGTATGAACGTGCCCGTGCCGAATCTGATCTCTCTTTTCGCCTGATTTATACGCTTTCTTACCTGGAAAACAATACGGAAGACATCAACTTTCGCGCTATGGATGCAAATGATTTTGAAAGTGAATGGGGTCCCGCCCTGAATGACCGCAGGCATATGATCAATATTCTGGCCACTTACTTCCCTCTGAACGATCTTTCAATAACTGTTGCGGGACTTCTACAGAGCGGGCTGCCCGTAAATCGTGTTGCGGATGCTACCATCTATGGAACCAATGACCTGAATGGTGACGGGCGGTCTTTCTCTCAGCAGTTTGTCGGTAACAATGACCGAAGCCCCGGCCTGAGCCGAAACAGCGACAGGCTTCCATGGTCCACGGTTTTTGATCTCAATCTGCGATACACCCTATCCGTTAATGAGAACCGGTTTGAATTGGGTGCAGATATCTATAACCTCTTTAATGCCGAGAATCTGAGCGGATTTAGTGCAAACCTCACACAGAGCAATCAAATACAGGTTGGTCCTGAAGGACGAGTAACCCGAAATGTGAGTCCGCCAAGGCAGTTTCAGTTTTCGCTGCGATATCTGTTTTAGAGTTTTTTGAGCCACTGAAACACGGAAGAAAAGTATGGATCTTTTTTCATTCCCTTACCACCTTTCAGTTCAAAGAACTTCACTTCAATATGGATTACAGAAATTATTTATCGAGTTTGAAATGACCAATCTCTCGCTTTAAATGTTATTGATGAAACATTTTATCCCATATTCCATACTGCTCGTTCTGGCTGCATCCTGCAGTTCACCCCGAGCCGACAATCCAGATTTCTCCCAAATGGAGTGGGAAGAAATCACAGAACTGGCAGATGGCCGGGAACTTACCATGATGATGTGGATGGGCGACCCGTATATCAACAGCTACATGAATGACTTTGTGGTACCTGCAGTGAAATCGAGATACAATATCGATTTGAAAATTGTAAATGGTCAGGGATCTCAGATTGTCTCCACCCTGATTGCTGAACTTGAGAGCGGCAGAATGGAGAGTCAGATTGATCTTGCATGGATCAACGGTGAAACCTTTTACCAGCTGCGGGAGATCGATGCACTTTATGGCCCCTTTACCGGGATTTTACCGAACTCCAGGTTTGTGGACTACTCAAATCCATTTATCGGAGTCGATTTTCAACAGCCGATCGATGGGTTTGAAGCCCCCTGGGGTAATGTGCAGTTTGCGATGATTTATAACCCGGAGCAGGTGACCCGCCCCCCACAGACACTGGGGGAATTTGAGGATTGGGTCAGGAATCACCCCGGACAGTTTACCATTCCTACAGAGTTTGCAGGCATGACGCTGCTTAAGTCCTGGATGATGACCCTGGATGGAAACCCGGAAGATTTTTACGGGCCGTTTGACAGGGAACTGTATGAAACGGCAAGCAGTGAACTGTGGTCCCGCCTGAACAGTATGAAGCCCTATTTCTGGCGAAACGGAAATACATTTCCGGGCTCTCTTGCACAGGTACATCAGCTGTTTGCAAATGGTGAGATCGCCTTTACCATGAGCAACAATGAG
>JAWVZW010000220.1:0-4467 GCA_033721975.1 Balneolaceae bacterium | reverse complement strand
GATTCCGCCCTTACCAAGCTTGACCGGAACGCCCAGAAACAGATCTTCAATGCCGTACTCGCCGTCAAGACGAACAGCACATGGGAATATACGATTTTGATCCAGCATTATTGCCTCCACCGTCTGAGCAGCTGCAGCGCCGGGTGCATACCATGCAGAGGTACCCATCAGGCCAACAAGCTCACCCCCGCCTTTCTTTGTGCGATCTACAATAGCGTCGAGTTTTTCTTTATCGATCAGCTGCATTACCGGGATTCCGGCCACAGTCGTATATCTTGGAAGGGGAACCATGGTATCTCCGTGGCCGCCCATCAGAAGAGCCTGGATATCTTTGGGAGAAACATTCAGTTCTTCCGCCAGAAATGCCCGGTATCGGGCCGTATCCAGAATTCCTGCCATTCCCATCACGCGGCTGGAATCTAACCCGCTGGTCTTGTGTGCCACATAGGTCATCACGTCCAGAGGGTTGGAAACCACAATGATGATGGTGTTGGGTGAGTATTTTACCAGCTGTTCAGTTACGCTGCTCACAATGTTGCTGTTGATATCAAGAAGATCGTCACGGCTCATGCCGGGTTTTCTCGGAACACCTGCCGTAATCACGCATACGTCTGAATCTTTTGTGTCTTCATAATTTACGGTTCCAATGAGACGCGTATCAAATCCGGAGATGGGTGCTGTTTCCCACTGGTCGAGTGCACGGCCTTTTGAAGGGTAAAAAGTCTTGCCGTCCTCTTTCTTTTCGATATCGACCATGATTACTTCTTTAGCATAGTCTCGTTCAGCAATAGCATATGCAACGGTTGAGCCTACATTTCCACCGGCTCCTACAACGGTAACTTTCATGAATTTGTGGTTTTATACGTTAGGGTTATGGATGGACTGCGTATAGTAAATCTGAGACGCAATCATCAATACTTTTCTTACTCTAAAGATAGAGGAAATTGCAGAGGGATTGAAACGGAGATCAGCAGAACTCACTCCTTTCTGCGATCCAGACCCCACATTAATTTATTTCGCAGCGTTTCAAAATAGTTTTGTCCCGGCAGCTGAATGAGATGGATGCTGTATTCGCTCTGGGTAATGGTCACATTCAAATTGGACTCTGTGTGATGAGACATGCCATCGTAGGTAAAAAGCGTGTGTTCAGACGATTTTTGGCTGCTGATTCTGAGAGGCTTGTTTGACGGTAAAACCAGCGGTCGGGTGGTAAGAGTGTGCGGATTGATGGGAGTCAGAACCATTACGGGTGTATTGGGCATGATAATCGGGCCGCCCGCGGAAAGATTATAGGCTGTTGATCCGGTTGGTGTGGATACAATGAGTCCGTCTGCCCAGTAGTTGTTGATGAATACACCGTCATATTCGGCATTTAAACTGATCATTGAGGATGAGTCCTTCCGCGTGAAAAGAAACTCGTTCAATGCATCATAGCGCTTGCCGTTCGGGAGCTCTGCTTTCAGAAACGCCCGGTTATCAAGGGTGTAATTTCCTTCTTTAACATGTTTCAGGCTCTGTTCGATATTCTCGGGCTGAATATTGGCCATGAACCCCAGCTTGCCGGTATTGATGCCAAGTACCGGAGTCTGATTTTTCCTCACAAGCTGAGCTGTATGCAGGATCGTACCATCTCCGCCAACCGCGATTACCGTACCCGATGAGTTGACGGCTTCCTGTTCGCTGTCAAAAATCTTAGCTGATTTGTAATCGGAGAGCTCCGGATAGTGTTCTGCCAGCCCTGCAGGAACAGATAGCAGGATCTCTTCATCCCTGCACCACTCAAGCACCTTATATATCGGCTCTTCTACTGAATATTTATCAGGATTCGCAATGATGCTGAACGTCATGGGCATAGAGAGTTAATCAACGGTTTGCAGACCGGGAGAATCCAGGTTTAGTCCCCACGGTGTGGCGGGTAAATCAGGAATCGTGATATCATCATGCGCAATTCCATATATCTGCGTTTCAAATGTCAGCCATGGAGTTGCCTGGAGATCAGATAGAAATGGTTCATGAAAGCTGTCAAGTAGACCGCTGTACAGGGCTGCCTCAGGAATCGGAACACGAATGTTGAGAAAAGCGAGGGCTGCATCCGGATTCATCCATTCCCGGTTGATCTCTGAATACAGTGCCCTGGCAAAAGGATTATCGGTGTGAACAACCAGGTATCGTGATGAATCGGCCGGTACAGCACCACTATCCGGTTCTGAAACAATCAGTGCAAGTTCATTAAATGTGGATTCACCCTGCAGGGAGAACCGGTGATCAGCAAAGGAAGCAAGACGGTTTGATAAGGCCGTAAGATCAAAGTCAGACTCTGAGTTCATGTGAAGCGTGGTAAGCCGGCTACTCGACTGTTCAGTCAGCATATATTCGCCGGCATACGTGTCCATTAATGCATCACCGTCCATTATCTGTGATCTGATACGGGGGCCTATTTCGGGGATCCAGTCGATCTGATTTCTTGCAAATTCCTGAAAAAGCTGGCCTTCCGTCATCCCATGGATAAAATCGATTCGATCGACAAGCTCGGCAGAATGTGTCTCCGGATCAGTCAGTACCAGCACGATTCGTGAACTGTCGGATGATTGATGTGAAAATGTTCCTGTTCCAACAGGATCTTTGGCCAGTGATGAATCGGAACGTCTTACGGCTTCATAGGGATAAATGGATAGAAGCGGAGAAGCCAGTTTGCGGGTAAAATCAGGATCTTTTTCCCTTAATGTAATCGAGAGGGTACGCGCATCGAGTACTTTAATCCCCGTTACGCCATCAAGCACCCGCAGTTCGGGATCATAGACCCGGCGCTGTTCGAGGTAAAAACTTCGGAATCCCTGAATATTCATTAAAAGCCCGGCTGCCATGGGCGGAACATCATTGAAAGCCGTTCGTTCGAATACCCATTTTATATCCCGTGCATGGAGCCTCCGGCCGATCCCTGCATTAAAAACGTCTTTGTCATGGTAAAAAACACCTTCTCTCAGTGTAATTGTATACGTAAGGCTGTCGGAACTGACACTGGTACGGGAAGCAAGCTGATTTTGTACCTCGTTTTCAGGGCTGATGGAATAAAGAGATTCATAAATAGAAGAAAGAACCCTCATGGTGCTCAGGTCCTCAGCATAGAGCGGATCAAAGTTGTTGACTGACTCAATTAAACCGATTGAAAGTGAGTTAAACGTGTCATCACCATCTTCAGTCGATTCTGTGGTATCGGCAACACCCGTACGGGGTGAATCGCGAACAACGATAACCTCACTGCTGGATCCGCAGGCCTGAATCAAAAGTATAATGACAACGAATAGCGATAAATGGACGGTTTTCATGGTTATTTGCTGGTTTTGAGTCCTTTTATGCCTTTAACGGCTTTTTCGCTGAGTAAGTTTGTTTCATAACTCTGGATGCGACCGTTTTTCTGTTGGTTACGATCAAGGGCGAGTGAAATGAGCTCTTCAAGAAGCTCCGGGTAGTCCAGGCCGGATTCCTTCCAGAGATAAAATGAGAAGGATCCCGGAATGGTGTTGATTTCATTAAAGTAAAAGTCGCCCGTGTCACTGTTTACTAAAAAATCGAGCCGGGCAAGGCCGCTGCATCCGAATAGCCTGAAAATGGTTCTGGATGTTTCCTGAATTGAATTCGTAAGCTTTTCATCAATATCCGCAGGAATAACCCTGTCGGCTGAGGCCATTCCCTTGGCACCTGATGAATCACTCATATATTTGTCTTTAAAGGAGAGAAGTTCTTCTTTTCCCACAGGGCGCTCACAAACACTGGCCCTGTTATCTTCAGGTGACCCAAGCACCGAACAGTTGATTTCAGTAAGAGGCGTTACAGCCTTTTCTATAAGCAAATGTGCGTCATACCGGAATGCGGTTTCAATGGCACGAATCAGGTCCTCCCGGGTTTTAACTACTTCAACGCCGATGGAGCTCCCGAGGTGAACAGGCTTAACGACCAGGGGATAATCTAAGAATTCAGCTTGTTGCATTAAAGAATCCCGGTTGTCAACCCATTCTGATTCATGGAAATCAATACCGTCTACAACAGGAATCTGACTGGCTCTGCAGAGTTCTTTTGCCTTTACCTTATCCATGCCGAGTGCGGATGCCATTACACCGCTTCCCGTATAGGGTATGTTATACGCTTCACAAACTCCCTGAAAAGAACCATTTTCACCATCGGAGCCATGAAAGGCGTTCATCAAGGCATAAATAGGGTATGATGAGCCTTTTTTGAACCAGCTGCCTGAAAGTTCCAGAAGAACGGGTTGCCCCAGGTCATTGTGAGTGAATGTGCAGGGGGTGGCTTCCGCTGTCAGTTTTTTTAGGTCTTTGAAATTCTCAAGCTCGAGCAGATTGTCACCCGTAAGCCAGTTCCCGGTTTTGGTGATGTAAAGCGGAATCACATGATATCCGGTGTCTTTCAAAGCGGAGACGGCCTGAAGAGCCGTGAGTACAGATACCTCAT
>JAWVZW010000219.1:0-4469 GCA_033721975.1 Balneolaceae bacterium | reverse complement strand
TTTCCTGTTGTACCAGCTGATCCTGGGCGGCCTCCAGTTCTTCAAAAGCTTCTTCTATCTTCTTTTTGGCCTGTTCCAGGTTATTGAAATCCTCATAGCGGTCGTAGGCTACCGAAAATGCACTCGCGATAGACTGACCCAGATCAAGATGTTTGTCAGAGAGCGGTTCGGTATTTCCGATATAGAGCATGCCATGCTTAAAAGGGAGAAAATGAAGATCCAGGGTGGTCGGTGCAGATCCTGCCTCATATTTTTTCTTTGAACTGATAAAGCCGCGATCGATCAGGTTTTGAGTCCACTCTCTGAAATCATCCTCATCCCAATGCACTGTAAAGATCTCCCGCTTTTTCCAAGCCTCCTTAAGATTTTCAACCAATGAAATACCCTCGAGAGGAAGATGAAGGGCGGCAATCGGTTCTCCCTTGGATGTACTTAAGTACGTATGGCTGAGATCGTTTTCTTCATCCAATAAAAACACCCCGCAGCGGATAAAAGGGATTTTTAAGGTATTCAGCTCGTCCCAGATTATGGGCGTAATCTGTTGCAAGTCTTCAGAACTGCGCATATATCCAATTTCAGCCCGTATCCTGTCGAGTGAAGCTTGCCGGGCGGTTTCCAGGGCAAGAGCTTCGGCTTTTTTCAGATCCAGAAACCGCACATAGGTTTGCTGAAAGACGGATGCGAATCGTTTGACGATCGCAATGGTGCTCTCACCGGGAACTTCATGGGTAGTCGTTCCAATAAATCCATGCGAGAAGAATACAGAACTGATGAACCGATGTTCTTTCACATTATCCATATTGAAGGGAATTCCTACAACATTCCCCATATAGTGAATCCAGTTTTTCAGCTTTTCACCATGAAGATCCTGAATATTGACCGTTTCATTATTTTCCCAGCATTCATAGAATTCAGCTATTACGGGTGAGCTGTCTGCCTTGATAGTAAACTGCTTATTAATCTGGTGTCCGCTATGATCAGTCAGGAATACGGTGAATGAACGATCTTCTTCATTTACAATGGCAATATTGAAACGATCAGGAGTATTGGTGAGAAGGCTGATTTCCTTAAAGAGAACCGAAGCCACCTCACTCAATTCACTACTGTTATGCATGGCCATGGTTCTGGCCCGAACACGCTCCAGTGCCGTTTCAATTTGTGATTCGCGTGCGCGCTCTTCCGCTTTCTGAATATCCAGAAAGCGCTGGTAAACACGGCTGAATTCAGAGGCAAATTTTGTGAGGATCTCTTTCTCTTCTTCCGTGGGCGGCCGCTCATGATTAAAGCCGATGTAGCCGAATGGAGTGTAACCATGCGCGGTGTATCCTCCCTCAGGAAATTGGTCAATTGTGAGTCTTTCATCTTCCGGCATTGAGGAGAACGTTTCATCCAGAAGGCTGAAAAGGGTCGGGAGAATCTCTTTTTCATAATAAATGACCTCAACGGAATCGGAATTATCGTTCTTCCATTTTTCGAAGAGCTGCTTCCAAACATCCAGGCTGTCGAGGCTCACGGTCTGCTGCCCCTGGGTACGGGACCCACCGGTGCCCGTGGCCCGGTAAGTAAGGGTACGGTCCTCTTTATCAAATAGGCTCAAGAATACATTAGCCGGCTTGATGCCCAGCACGTCAAACTGTTCAAACAGAAGGCTGAGCACATCGTGCAGTTCGTCGGATTGCTGCATCGACATAGACCGGGCCCTGACTCTCTCAAGAGAGAGTTGTATTTCAGCTTCCCGGGCTTGTTCTTCAGCCCTTTTGAGATCCAGAAAACGCGTGTAGGTTTGCTCAAATACTTTAGTAAACCGTTTAAAGACATCCTTTGTGATTTCAGTCAATACATCTTGTGTATATACAAAGATTGTTCCTGCGCTAAAGAAAAAAGAATGAAGAATCTGCTGATCCGGATAGTCGATAACTTCCGGGAATTTATAGTCGGGCTGTTTTTGAATGATTGAATAGTATTCTTTTAGTTCATCGCCAACCAGTTTAAAACTTGAATACTCTTTGTTTTCTTTCCAATCATTGTATGATTGTTGTGTTAGCGGATGAATTCTGAAATCCAGTTTACCCGTTACAATATCCACAACTTCGTTTTTAACCTGGGATAAAGTTGTAGACCATAGTTCAGCGATCGGGGTTTCATTCATCAGACAGATTCCACACCGTTCAAACTCTATTCCCAATCTGCTCAGTTCATTAAATACAACTGCAGTGGCAGATTCAATATCATTGGTGCTTTGCATTGCCATACCCTTTGCTCTGACCCGTTCTAGTGCAGCCTCTATCTCTTTTTCCCTTGCCTGCTCCTCGGCTTTTTGAAGATCAAGGAAACGGGTATAGGCTTGCTCAAAAACGTTCGCAAATCGCCTGAAGATCTCATTTTCTTCGTCAGTAAAAGGATCAGGTGTGTACTTGCTGATCCCAAGCGCCGGAGATTTGGTAGCAAATATTGATACCGTATTTGTTTCACCATCAAATACATACTGTTTGCGTTCTTCTGCTATTTTTCCGGCGACAGTATTGGTGAAAAAGTGGGTGAAAAAATCATTTTTCTCTTCACGGCTGAAGACATTTTGAAAGAGGTCAACACCCTTCTTCATGGCATTGACCATTTCATTCATCATTGTACAGTCATAATAGGGGACGTGGATTTTGGGCGCATAGTGCTGTCCTTCCACAGCAATCCAGATTTCCCAGCTGCCATCCTCATTAATCTCAATAAAATTGGCAGTATCAAATTCAATGTCCAAGGCGGTCAGCTGCTCCGATACAATATTGATGACCTGGTGTAATTCATCGCTCGACTGCATGCCCATGGAACGTGCACGAACTCGTTCCAAAGCAGATTCAATCTCAAGTTCTCGGATATGTCGTTTCAAATCGGCCGTCTGCTGATCCACCAGCTTCTGAAGCTTCTCTTTTTCCCGTTTCCACTCTTCCTGATGCCAGTGATCGTTTTCGGTATCCACCGGTGAGGAGGCGTGCCAGTGAGTCATAATCCAGCGATCATCAGAATAGTGCCATACACTGCTGGCACGAATATGGATACTGTTGACTGATTCGTCCGATTTAAGATTTAGCGTATACTCTTCGGCAATGATAGCACTGTCTTGATCGTCGAAAAGCCGATCATAGAGACGATTTCGATGAATAGAGGGGGTAATGCCTTCCATCTGCTCGTATTGAGACTTGAGGAAATCTGTCGTTTCCTGCAGTGAAAAGACCTGCTCATCTTTTGTGGTCCCAAAAAGCATTACATCCGGGTCAATGATGTCCGACAAATCCTGATAGGGGACCAGACAGAACCCTACCTGCAAGACTCTGTCTAAACTTTCCTCCAATAATTCTTTTTTCTGTGAATTCATCCTACATTTTTCCTTTCAGGTAAACTGAAAAAACAGAGCCATCCCCGGGGGAACTTTCTATTTCCATTCGCCCCCCGTGAGCCTTAATAATATCATTTGAGATACTCAATCCGAGTCCGGTTCCTTCGGTCCCTTTCTTTGTAGTAAAGAATGGCTGAAGAATTTTGTCTTTGATCTCCTCAGGGATGCCGGGGCCGTTGTCTTCGATTTTGATGGTGACGGAGGTATCTGATTTACGGGTACTAATCGTGAGTTTTGGGGTGTAGCTGGACCCGGAGTCATCCCCCTGTCCGGCTTCGCCGTCCTTTCCCCCTTCGAAGGGTGACTCTTCCTTTTCACTTTTCACTTTTGCCTTTTCTCCCATCGCATCAAATGCATTATTGCATAGATTTACCAGCACACGTGAAAAATCCTCCGTAATAACCGGTACCTCGCCAACCGACTCGTCCAGGTCGAGCTGAATATCCACATCCAAGGGATTTTTACCGGCGCGCATGCCGTGAAAAGCAAGGTTCACATATTCACTGACAACTGCATTGAGATCGGTGGGCTCCATGGATCCCGATCCACCGCGACTGTGCTGAAGCATCGATTTCACTATGCCATCGGCCCGTGAGCCGTGCTCGTGGATCTTGCGTAGGTTGCCTTCGATGTCGTCGAGGATTTCGAGGATGGTGGAGAGGTTCGTTGTATTGCCAGACTCCGCTTCATCCCCCACCTCCGTTCCGACAGACGTCGGAACTCCGGCACCCCCTTCGAAGGGGGACTTTTCGGTCTTCCGTCTTCCGTCTCCCGTCTCACTTTTGCCTTTTGCCTTCTGCCTTTTCACTTCCTCAACTACTTCCTCCCTCGCCTCCTCAACAAGCTCAATACTCACATCCGAAAAGTTATTCACGAAATTGAGCGGATTTTTGATTTCGTGGGCGATGCCGGCGGTGAGCTGACCCAGGGAGGCCAGTTTTTCCTGCTGGACGAGCTGATCCTGCGTGGCATGCAGCTCATTCAGGGCCACTTCGAGACGGTCCCGTTCTTCAAGGACGAGTCGTGCCTGTTGTTCCGCTTCCTGCAAATCCTCAAAACGCTGGTAAGCAAGATCAAAGAC
>JAWVZW010000218.1:0-4476 GCA_033721975.1 Balneolaceae bacterium | reverse complement strand
GAGCGGTGATGGGAGCATCACAAGGATTATCGGGATTAGGGAGAATGATTGGTCCCACATGGGGAGGAGCCCTGTTTGCCATAACGTTTGGCTTGCCATTTGTAGCAACCGCACTGATTGTCTCAGCTACTGTCTGGATAGGTTTTGGTTTGATGAAAAAATCGGAATAGCCATCCCGTGATTCATCAGTAGACTTTAACCGGGAAACCTGTTTATTTACCGACCTAACAAATACCGAATCGGAACAGGTTATGGGAATATCAAGACGCGAAGCGATCAAAAAACTGGGACTGGCCGCCGGGACGGCATCACTGCCCGGGGTAATTTCATTATCAACCAAAGGATCAACTTCCATTCAGCTTAAAGGGAATATCAACCATTCAGTGACCCGCTGGCCTTATGGGGCTCTGACGCTGGAGGAACTTTGTGAAGTTTGCAACGATATCGGGATCAAAGGGCTGGAGTTGGTGGGGCCGAACGACTGGGCCACCCTTAAAAAGTATGATCTCCATTGCCCGATGTGCAACGGTGCCGAGCCGGGGATCAATGTTGGTTTTATCGATCCCGAACTTCATTCATCCCTGGCCGACAGCTATAACCGAGTCATACCACAGGTAGCAGAAGCCGGGTTCACAAACTTGATCTGTTTCAGCGGAAATGCCAACGGTATGGACCCTGAAACAGGCATGAGAAATTTTGAAAACGGCATCAAACCGGTTCTGCGTGAAGCTGAACGCAACGGTGTGGTGCTTTGCCTTGAACTGTTCAATACCCGTGTGGATCATCCGGGGTATATGGCCAACAGCACGGAGTGGGGCGTGGAATTGTGCAGGCGCCTTGGGTCCGATCACTTCAAGTTGTTGTATGATATTTATCATATGCAGATTATGGAAGGCGATATCATCAGACATATCCGCGATTTCGGAGAGTATTTTGCACACTATCATACGGGGGGTGTACCGGGCCGAAATGAAATAGATGATAGTCAGGAACTGAACTATCCGGCGATCATGCGGGCCATCGTGGAAACCGGATTTGACGGATATGTAGGTCAGGAGTTTATTCCGTCACGTGGCGATGCGGTCGCGTCTCTGCGACAGGGAATTGAGATATGTGACGTGTGAGGGCAGGTGTATGGCACAGGGTTCAGGTTGCAGGTGGCGAGACATGGTATGTCTGTTCTGAATGGTTTTGGGTTATGGATCGAATCACCGGTTAGAGATTGATCGATAGTGTTGGGTTGAAGAGACATACCATGTCTATGTCTGGCGAGAAATCAAAACCTGTGGGTATAATTGATTTTAACAGCGGCTCTGGATTCAACCGGTTCAAGGCGGCTGCCGGTGTCGATCCAGTTTCGCGTATACACCAGGTACAGGTCAGAGCCGGGAGTGAGTGTCCATCGAAACCTGTTATAAAACCCGACCAAATCACTCACATCGTCATATTGCAAGATTTGAGTAAGTGCGACATCCGGCGTCAGGTCGACGTTGCTGCGAAAGACAAAAAGATTTGTATTGAAGGATGTTCCGGGGAGTTCAACATGGCTTCTATCCCAGCTTGCCGAAAGGTTGATGCCGATGTAAGGACGAATGGTACCTCTAAGCTGAAGCCCTTCTCTTGTACCGGTCCAGAAACCTTCATATCGATACTCAATGTCGCCTGATATTTTTCTGAATTCAGCTGTACCAAGATCCGCATTGACACCCCATGTTCTGTACTCACCGGGAGAAATGATGACTGTACCATCCCGCAGAATGTCAAAATCTTCAAAGATTTGTTCGTAATTCCGGCTGACGCTGACACGTAACCGCTCCCCGCTTTCAAATTCTATCTCTATAGGCGAAAAACTGTATTCAATGGTTTCAGGTTCGAAATCCAGATTTGTCAAATATTCGTATCTCAGCTGTATTTCCCATGATCTGAGAATCCGTGATTCGGGAAAAACCCAGGTGTAGCCGGCATTGGGCTGCAGCCTTCGGAAACCGTTTCGGGGAGTAAAGCCAACAGCAGGATCAAAGGATGAGCCGAATTCCCTGTAGGAGACGGAGCCGGAAAAAGGAAAATTGGGGTAACTGAGCCGAACTCCGCGGCTGGTCCTTCCCCAGAAATCTCCCTGCGGCTCCCGGCTGCCCTGATTGTGCCAAACGAAAAATGCCTGGAATTGCAGGTTTTTATTATCCATAAAGGAGGAGGTGCCCAGCTCCAGGTCCGCTCCAAGCGTGTGATCCACATCATACAAGCTGCTTTGTGACGAACCGCGTCTTGTGTAGATCAATCCTACTGAGCTTTCAGAGAAGATGTTTTGGGAAACACGTGCGGCTGTATAATCCTCAGCCGGAACGTCGCTGGTTTCGGAGGTGCGGATCTGATAGAAGCCCACATTGGTATCGTTCTGCCGCCCTAAAATCCGGAGGCCGCCTGTTATCGGAACCGGCTGTCCTCCGGAGAGCCCGATACGCCGGCTGAAAAAGGGTTCAACGCCGCTTGCAGGGGCAAAGCTGAAAATCCCCGAGCCCTCGAGAAAGAAATCACGCTGCTCCGGGAACCGAAGAGGAAAACGGGTCAGGTTTACCCGGCGCTGATCCACTTCCGTTTCCGCAAAATCTGTATTAATGGTAAGTGAGGCGCGGATGCTGGGTGTGAAACTGTATGACACGTCAAACCCTGCATCAACAGAAGATTCTGTAATGTTAGCGGCATTTTGTGGATAGGTAACACCACGATTTGCCGTAAAATATGGTTTCACCTCAAGTCCCAGTCCCTGCGAAATGCCGGTTAGTCCTGTCAGCTGACCTGCATTCTGGGGTCTGAACAAACCCTGATTCCTCCGCCAGCCCGCCCAGAGGATTTCCTCATTGACTCTTCTTACGGTACGCTGAAAGTTAATGCCCCACGTGGAATTCTCAGGATCAAAATCCAGTGATCTGAACGGGATGGTTACCTCAACGGACCATCCATCTTCACCGATATGAGTTCTTACGTCCCAGATTCCGTCCCATGCTTTGTTCAGATTTCTACCCTGCCCTACAGTCAGGAGACCATCACCCCGCAATGCAGCCGGGTTCGTCTCAAAAAAATAGGCATTTCGGCCGCTGTTGAATGTGTCAAGAATCCACATAAACCGGTCATCGGCTCTCAGACCTTCATCCCTACGTTTTTGGTAGGCCAGTATCTGATCCGGATGGGTATCGAAAAGCATTGCACCGATGTACAGATTGGACTCATCGTATGCAACGTAGATCTGAGTTCTTTGGGTTGGTTCACCGCCCTCTTGCGGATCCTGCTGAGTAAAATTTTCTACAACAGGTATGTTTTGCCAGAACGGTTCATTCAGCTGTCCGTCCAGATTCAAGGATTCAGTATCCGCAAGCCTGTAGGCTCTTATAATATATTCAGAATCCGTTTCATCGGTCTGATCAGCCTGTTCTTGTGCATGAAGGGCAGAGGCTGATCCTGAAAAAAGCAGGAATAGCAGGCCAATCATTAAACGATTGTTTACAAATATCATGATTGAATGTATGCAGTACGAAAAGAACGGAACAAATCATGATTGTAAAATAATATTACCGTATTCAGGGATTGGCCTGCCTGTAGTCATCAATAAATTCACGGATCAGATCGTCTGCTGCACGATTGATAGTTGCAAGCCGGTCGAAAGATACAATACCCACCATACCCGTTTCCCAGGTGCTTGCAGAGGTCTGAAGGTCCCGGTTCAGGGATAGTTTTACCGGCTGATAGAGACGCAGCTGGATTGAAAAAGGAACCAGACCATTTTCAAGCTGCATGGTATTGATGTGCATGTACAGAAAAGGGATGTCTGCCGAAGAGCGTACTTCTTCGTCCGAAACATATCGAATACCGGATTCAATCAGACGATTTACGGACTGTTGACGGATCACGGATGGGGTCAGTTCATCACTGTCGGCCACATCCCGGCTTCCTTCAATATTTGCCGTAAAGCCAAACTCTTGGAGACCTCTTAGTGAGATCCGCTCACGTTCCACCTCATTCTGGGCAATCAGCTGAGAAGGTATAAATATGAAGGTGATGAAGAGAAGAGAAAGCGATGTTGTTTTCATAATACCGATTGGTAGAAAAATGTTACTTCAATTAACTCAAAACGGGAAGATTATTCCAATTGTGTTCAGGGATTTACTTTGTAGTGAGTATCAAAAAGGCAAAAGGCAAAAGGCAAAAACGCAAAAGGGAGAATGGTGACGCGGGGCGTGATCGTAGATTGGAGATTAGTGATATTCAGCTATCAGCGGATAATTGTTAGTAGCCTGTATCAAATCGCAAGTCGCCAGTCGCAAATCGCAAGTTTCACATCACCCATCAAGTATCAAGAAATATTGAAAATAAGCTACTCGTTGTTCCGTGCCTCAGTGGCCACTCCGATAGCGAGAAAGATCCAGCCCAGAATGAATGCCACTCCTCCCAGCGGCGTGACTGCACCCAGCCATCGGGTAT
>JAWVZW010000217.1:0-4490 GCA_033721975.1 Balneolaceae bacterium | reverse complement strand
CGGGGGTCTTTATTTAGAAAACACACAGACCACATTTTGCGGCTGAAAACGTCTCACTTTTCCCAGCCTTCTTTTCAACACAACACCTTCATTGTTGCTCAGGTGCAGTCAACATACCTGCCGGTCAGGTTTTTATGACTGACAGGTGTACCCCATATTCGTCAATTAAAATCCATTCCAGACTACCGTCCACTTAACGGGGACAAAGCTGCCTGACTCATCATAGCTGTATCCGATCACTTCTCCATCATCATTCATGGATCTTGCCAGGCTATTTCCACCAAAATCCGGAAGTTCCTTCATTCCAAACTCTTCGGTCCAGATAAATGCTTTGGATATTCCTGCAGATACACTGCTGTATCCCACAATCTGTCCATAATCATTGATATCCCAGGCTGTACTCCAGTCACCACCAAGAGTACCAATTCTGGTGATCCCGCCTTCCTCATTCCACAGAAATGCTTCACTCTGAGAAGATGCATTGGCATAAAGATCGTTTTGGCTGATTGTCTGTTCAGAATGTGATGCATCCGGTTTACCAACCGAAGACGCAACGGATGAAAATGAACCCTGGATCAGCATTTCAGCAACATGTGCCGGATGATAGGATCCCTGCATGCCGGTAGCACGAAGCAGCCGGTCGGCAGATTTAATTTGTCTGATACCCTGCAGCTCACCGCTTTCCATAGCGGCTGCCTGTGAAGAGACCAAAATGGATCCGACCACATCACCGGAATTGTTTACCGCATTCGGGCGGCCTGAACTGTATCCGGAATAGGTTCCCAGCCCACGCAGGCCCCGCTGCTCATCCCACTTGTAGGCGCGGTTTGGAATCGTGTAGTCCAGACCGACTACCATTCCCATATCATTTATACCGCTTGACCAGCCATTTCTTGTAATTTCCTTCAGATTCTGAGAATTATCCCAAACAAAACCGTAAAACTCATAATCGTAATAGGAGCCATATTCGTCTTCATAAACCATGTGCTCCGATACCATCTCACCAACAATCTCACCGCGATTGTTGATATCGTACACTTCAATCTGGTTACCGGCCGGCATCTGATACTGTGAAAGTCCACTTGAAGGGCTCCATAGCATCAATTTACTGCCCTGACTTCCGGCCACCGTTCCGTCATTATTGATGGCTCTGGCAAAAATATTGCCCATATCAACAGTTCCCATCTCCCTGTCCCAGAACTTATTGCCACCAACTATCTGTCCGTGGTCATTAATGTCCCAGGCAATGGAGAGACCTGCGGTTTCCTCAAGATTCACCATCTCAATTTTGTAAAGGCTCGATTCAAGCATTAATCCATATGAATCACTGCCTCCCCTCACGATCACTCCATATACAGAAAATTCATCAAAATCGTATCCCCGGTAGTTTGCTTCTACATGGTCCACAACTTCAGTTACGAGGGTTGTATCATATGCGGGCATTCCGCTTTGTACCATTGCAGGTATAAGCGTCTTCAGCTCAGGGTTGAGATAGTCAAAATTCAGATGCGGGGATAGTGTCCAGATTGCAGCCTGCACTTCCAGGCGAGTGAGTTGCGGTACGGATTTGATAAGATCCTGACGAACATTCAGCAGGTAATTGACTTTATCCCATTTGCTGTTTCCCTGAGTTGTGAACAGCGTAACATTGGAGTATAGTGAGTTACCTGTCGATAAATCGAGCTCCGGAAAAAGGCTCCATCCGGATCGAATGTTGGCAGAGGGCATAGCTACCTGTCTCAGCCCATCAATGTCAGCCTCAAAAAACGTTTCTTCAGCCTCAGTAATTGATATTTTAAGATTTCCTACACCTTCAATGGGAGGCAAATCAAATGAAAATGGTGTATCAACGACAGGATTAACAGAGGGATTTTGTACTGTATCACAGGAAGTCAGAACAGCAGCCGCTAAAAAACAGACAATCAGGGCCTGAATCGTCGTCACGCCCGTGCTCCGTCTTTTTACCAGATTTGATAAATGGCTGATATTACTAGTCAAGATGATCCTTTATTTAGCCTGTTTAACCTTTCGAAACACTCTGATCAGGTTATCCGGCATTCTTTACTTTTTCACTCATTATGAATCGCAATGTGTCAGATTGCAATCGTTCTATACATCTTTTAAAAATCTTACAGAGCCAACTTACTAAAAAACCTTGAACAAACGCCCTGAAGGCACATTATAATCTTTTAATACTCGGAGACAGAAAGAGCGGAGAGAGAACTCAAAAATGAGTGGAACGGATCCAATTCACAGGTAAAACGGAGGAGTAATGAACTGGAAGACGGAGACGTGCAGGCATTATTCAATTTTAATTATCAAGGAAAAGGACTGTCACCTATTTCAAATCCCTATGATTTATGGAATGGAAACCACTACTTACTCCTCTTCACGAGTCTGACGCCTGGAGGCCCAGAATAGCATGATAAAATCGTAGGATGCATGAGCCGTCATTGCTGCAATGATCCCTGAAAGTTCGAACAGGAATCCTAGCACAACACTTAAGCCAAGCAGCAAAACCGTAAACAAAATATGTCCGGCCGATTTAATGCTGATGTAGCCATGAATCGCTATAAATAAAACTGAGGTAAGCCATATACCAATCAGGGGCTGAATAGTGCCTCTGAACAAAAGTTCTTCACCCAGACCTGCAAAAAATGAAATCTGTACTTTATCGAACAAACTGAAGCGTGATCGTGAAATAATCCTGAATATCACAAAATCATCCAGCACACTTTTCATGGGAGGACGTGTGGAAAAAAACAGGATGATAAGCGCGCAGAGGATTCCTGCACCTAACCCGACCAGTGTCTGTTCCCATATGGGTGATCCTTCAAAAAAAACCGAAAACAGGCTCTCTTCTATTACAAAGTAGTAGAGAATAGTGGAAACAAAGAAATAGAAGACAAGTGACCCCAGCGACATAGCCAGCAACTCCCTTGTGTTCAGATTCAGCCCCTCCTCCAAAGAAACCTTTCCGGATTGATTTTCGCGATCTTCCTGCATATAAACGTAAATTCTATTTTCGGCTGCCATGTGAAAGAAAAGGCTTTTTGGAACGAAGACCGAATCGATCCGAACCAATTGATCTCTGAATTTTTGAAACAGTAATCCAGCCTGCACGTAAAGTTACCTGTGAATAACCCAGTAACCCATTCAATGACTAAAAAATGACGTTCAAAAACTCCATAATTGCCCTTTTATTCTCTCTCATCTTCGTCACTGCCCTATCGATAAATGTATCCCATGCACAGGGCATCATCTTCAGTGAAGACAATTACGGTGAAGATGCAGAATTAATTGAAAGATTGTCTCATAAGGATGCAGAGTATGCTATGACAACCCGGGAAGGTTCAGTCGATTTCATGATTTCGAACGGTCACCTAGTTCTGCAGTTTAGCGATACTTTTCTGGCCGATCTTGAAAAGGAACTCGAGTCTGAGGCCGGCGAGGAAGAAGGCGATTCTCACTTTGCCACTGTAATCAAGTCTATGGTTACAAGCGGATTGAGAACCATGTTCGATCGAGCTATTGCCATTCCATTCACTCAGATCAGTGAGGTATACATGGAAAATGACAGACTGGTCATCAAAAATCTGGAAGGTGAGGAGATGTTCGACGATATGGAGATCAATGACACGGATGTGATGGAAGATTTCCGGGCCCGTGATACCCGTAGGTTTGTGGCTGAAGCTGAACGGTACTTACCGTAATAAAGTGAGTGGACTATTTTTTTTCGAATATCCCTTGCTATGATTCAGATTCGGCTAGAATGGACCGACTGGGGTTCAGACTGATGAGGAGTCTGGAGAAATAAGATTATTAACGTTTCCGGTGTTTAAAAAGGCGGTTCTTCATCGTCATCAGCGCCGAAATCGATTACTTTCTCATCATCCGGCATGGCTCCTTTGGATGTCTCGCCGGATGAATCTCCCCGTTCAACTCTCCATGCCTTGATATCTGTATACCACCGCCCATTGTATTCCCGGCTTTGAATATCGATCCAGACTGTCAGCGTTTCTCCCTCCTGAACATTGCTTTTATCGATCTGTTCCCCCCACTGCGTTACACAGATCTGACGCGGATATTTGCCCGGCGTTTCGAGAATAAAATCCTGTTTTTTCCAGGGACCATTCTTGCCCTCTCCTGACTGCATATCCAGTATCTGTTTCACCGTTCCTGTAATTTTCAGATCCATACTCATTACTTTATTTATTGATTCTTTTCTTTTTCAGACTCTATCATAGATAAGGATGAAGCCACCCGGATTCAACCTATTCTTCCAGACAAAACATCAGCCAAGAACTGTTTTATTTCACCGCCGATTAACGTTTATCTCCACTAACTGATACCTGGATTTCGTGCTTCTGGTCATTATTAACGGTTGCCAGAAAAAAGAATAATGCCTTACTTCTTTTTTTAACCATTCATTTCAAGCAAATCACCATGATAACCCGTTTTCTGACTGTTCTGATACTTGCTCTCTCATT
>JAWVZW010000216.1:0-4492 GCA_033721975.1 Balneolaceae bacterium | reverse complement strand
TGTACTTCAGACGCTGATCGATTGAATGAGCGATGTCATAAATTCCGCTAACCCTTCATGACACATCCTGTAAGAAAGGGAATAAATTCCTGACCATTATTTTGTATTTCATATATCACACATATATTTTACATACTCAATAATTCAGCAATGCCCAATCCACTTTCTATGCAGACAGCCATACCTCTTAATGATTCGGATCAGCACAAACCTTTCAATCGTCCTTCTGAAACCGGCTTCCCTTCGCCTGCTACGGATCATCTGGAGCGGCCCTTAAATCTGCAAAAGCACATTGTCAGGCATCCTGCCTCTACCTTTTTTGTAAGGGTTGGTGAAGAAGACCATTCCGGACTGGGTTTGTCAGCGGGCGATATCCTGGTCGTTGACAGATCCCTGGCTCCCCGATCAAACTGTCTCGTGATCGCTGAACTTCATGGCGAACACAGGGTATGCAGGCTCCATGTTAATAACGGAACCTGGATCCTGGAGGACGGAAGCGGCGGTCAGCATGAGATCTCATTTCATGATCCGTTTGATACACCGGTCTGGGGCCGCGTTACACATGTTGTACACTCCGTCTGAATTTCGATAAAAAGGATCTGCATGTTTTCTGCTTTTGCCCTGATCGATTGTAACAACTTTTATGCATCCTGTGAGCGTGTTTTCGATCCATCGCTACGGAACAGGCCCGTTGTTATTTTATCGAACAATGACGGATGTGTTATTGCGCGTTCTGCAGAAGCCAAGGAGATTAATATTGATATGGGCACTCCGGAGTTTAAGGTCCGGCACCTCCTGGACAAACATAATGTAGCCGTACGATCTTCCAATTATGCGCTCTATGGAGACATGAGCCGCAGGGTATTTGATACCATCCGTGAGATCGCGCCTGATCTGGAGTTGTATAGCATTGACGAAGCTTTTGCACAACTCTATGCACAAACCGAAACAGATCTGGCTGCACTGGGACGCAAGATTCGGCATCATGTTTATCGGCATACCGGAATACCTGTATCTGTCGGGATTGCCCCGACCAAAACCCTGGCCAAGCTGGCCAATGAACGAGCCAAGAAACATGAATCCTATGGAGGGGTCTGTTCACTGATGCATAAGCGCGTGATACGCGATGTGCTGGAAGGATGTCCGGTTTCGAGGATTTGGGGAATCGGAAAAAGATTGTCCCTCCATCTTGAAAGACACGGCATCCACACCGCTTCTTCCCTGTGCAGGATGCCCGATCGCTGGATTCGATCCCATATGAAAGTAACCGGTTTGCGAACCGTTATGGAGCTGCGCGGCACACCCTGCCTGGAAATTGAAGAGAGACTCGATTCAAAAAAAGGAATCATGAGCTCGCGTTCTTTTGGAAAACCGATTTCAGATTCCGTCCGACTCCGGGAAGCCGTTTCAACCTTTACGGCACGAGCAGCCGAAAAACTTCGCTCAGAGGGCTGTGTAGCAGGTTCTATTACGGTCACCCTGGTCTCCGATAAATACAAAGAACCCAATAGGCCTTACAAGTTCAGCCGTACCTGCACGCTCAAGAATCCGTCCGCATCCACGCCCGGCCTGCTCAATGCTGCATGCTCCATTACGCAGCATCTGTTTGAAAAAGGCAGAGTCTACAAAAAAGCTTCGGTCATGCTTACCGGACTTCTTCCCCAGAATGAAGTCCAGTCTGATCTGTTTGGAAGTAACCGCTATAGCGATAAAGATCACAGCCTGATGAAAAGCATGGACCGCCTCAACTCACGGTTTGGCAAACAGACTGTGATAAGTGCCTCGTCCGGACTGAATCCTGACTGGGGTATGAAGCAGCAGTACCTCAGCAACCGCTATACCACACAGTGGGATGAGCTTATGATTGTAAAACTTTGACCTGTTTTATTTTGAGCGGCCACTTCGCTGACTTTTTTTCGTTCTGATTGCTACATTTACGAGAGAAAATTTTCTATAAAACGACTAACCTGATTGACCATGACTCCCAAGCAAAGATTGCCGCTCATTCTATTCATCTTTCTCCTGGCCTTTAATCAATATGCATCTGCCCAAGGACTGTTTACTTTTGAGGATGTCATGAAATTTGAAGACATCAAATCACCCGTGATTTCAGCCGATGGCCGGTGGATTGCTTACGGAGTCTGGCCGGAAGTGGGCGACGGCGAAGTGCGAATTCAATCCATTGATGGCTCCCGTATGCACATCATTGAACGGGGACAGAATCCTCAAATTACGCACAATGGCAGCTGGGCGGGAGCTCTTGTACAGCCGCCAACCCTTTCGCAAGACGAAGATGCTCAAACATCGCTTGTGCTGTTAAACACCGCAAATGGTGACACGATACAATTTTCTGCTGTGCGTTCCTTTGAATTCAGTGAGAATGGTGAATGGGCCATGATCCATCATCCCCGGACTGAGGAGTTGGATGATTTTGCCCGGAACAACCGTCGACTCGGCTATCCGGTAACGCTTCATCATCTGGACAGTAACCGCTCAAGAGAATTGCCGTTTGTGCATGAGTCTGCGGCTGACAGCACCTATCAATATTTTGCATACTCCATTGTGGATACGAGCGGAGTGGCGAACAGTCTTTGGGTCATCGACCTATCGCAATCGGCAGACAATGAGGTTCAGCTGCTTCAAAACAACCACCAGCTCTACTCCAATCTTACGTGGGATCACGATCAGCATCGACTCGCTTTTACTTCCGCAGCCATGGACACGGCTAAAAGCTATACTCCCGGGGATGCGACAATCATGACAGCTGACGCTGCCAGCGGTGAAATCAATCAGCTCATTCAGCCAGATCAAATAGAGTCCGGTTACCGGCTGCGGGCGGACAATCGACTCATGTGGACGAACGACGGCAATCGTCTCTTTTTCGGCGTTCAGGATGCAGCCATGGTAAAGATCGAGGAAACCGAAGCTCCGGATGATTCCCTGACTGCAGAAAACCTGTATGACATTGACCGGATCCTGCAGGAAACCGAAAGCGATGTCTGGCACTGGGATGATCCGCTCATCAAAACCCATGAAAAACAGACCTGGAATCAACGAAGCAGCCATCTGTATACCGCCGTCTATCATTTTGATCGTGATGAGATAGTTCATCTAGCAACCAAGGAAATGCCCTTTATTCAGACAGCTCATCATACCGGAAAGATTCTTGGGTATTCTGACATTCCCTACTTAAAACTACGAACCTGGGATGGTACTTATCGGGATGTCTATTTGGTTGACCTGCGGACCGGCGAAAAGGAGCGTATACTGACACAGCACCCCTTCAGTGCTCAGCTCTCGCCTTCGGGTCGTTACACTGTCTGGTTTGACGGTACCGACTGGCATCTTACAGATAACCGGAGCGATATGCATCGAAATCTCACATCAGACCTGACGGTACCTTTTGCCGAAGAGGATAATGACAGGCCCCGGGCTTCCGACTCTTACGGAATTGCTGGCTGGACTGACCGGGACCGGTCCGTGTTGATCTACGACAAGTACGATATCTGGCAATTTGATACGGAAAGCGGTGAAGCGATGAGCATCACCGGCGGAACCGGAAGGGAGGAACAGAGGATTTTCAGGATTTATGATACCAATCCCGATAAAGAGACCTTTGGCCGGAATGAACGCCTTTTGCTCACCATGTATCACGATCATAATAAGAACTATGGTTTCTATGAGGCCCGAACAGGACGCAATGGTGTAAGCAAGCTATTAGAGGATCAAAAACGCTATGAGATTCTGGAAAAAGCAGAGGAGAGTAATACCCTGCTCTTTACCCGTGAGAGCTACACCGAGTATCCAAATCTTTGGGTGAGCGGTAATCTTTCATTCAGAAATCCCAGACAGGTTACGAATCTTCATAGTGATCTGACAGAGAAATACGCATGGGGGCATGCTGAGCTTGTGGAGTGGCTCAACGTGGATGGCAGACCGGTACAGGGAGTTCTGATCTATCCCGGTAATTATGAACCTGGAAAACGCTACCCGGTGTTCATTTACTACTATGAGCGTTTTTCACAACGGCTGCATGAATTCAACAGGCCTGTCACCAATCACAGGCCCAATTTCGCACAGTACACGAGCGATGGCTACGCCGTATTTTTGCCTGATATCTGGTTTGACGTACCCGTTCCGGGATATTCAGCCACGAAAAACCTGGTTCCCGGTGTACAGAAGCTGGTTGAAATGGGAGTGGCCGATCCGGATGCTATCGGGCTTCACGGTCACTCATGGAGTGGTTATCTGACCGCACATGTTATCACCCAAACCGACATCTTTGCGGCAGCTGTAGCCGGGGCTCCGGTTGGCAATATGACCAGTGCCTATAGCGGTATCCGCTGGGGAAGCGGACTAGCCCGACAATTTCAGTATGAAAAAACGCAAAGCCGCCTGGGTGTAAGCATGTGGGAAAATCTGGCACCCTTTATAGAGAATTCGCCGGTCTTTTATGCTGACAGGATCAACACTCCTATTCTGATACAGCATG
>JAWVZW010000215.1:0-4501 GCA_033721975.1 Balneolaceae bacterium | reverse complement strand
CCGCTGATGGAGGCAATCACACGAAGTTCTACCTGTGAATAGTCGGCAGCCAGTATTTTAAATCCCTTTTCAGGAACAAATGCCTTTCTGATCTCACGTCCCCTTTCCGTACGGATGGGTATGTTTTGCAAATTCGGATTGGATGAGGAGAGCCTTCCCGTTGCTGCGACCGTCTGATTGAAATCCGTGTGGATTCTGCCGGTCTCTTCGTTAATGAGCTTGGGCAGCGCATCCACGTAGGTTGACTGCAGCTTGCTCAGGCTTCGGTAGTCCAATACAAGCGAAGGAACCTCATATTCATCAGCAAGCCCTGACAAAACGCTTTCCGATGTGGAATACTGACCTGTCTTGGTTTTTTTGCCTGCAGGCAGATCCATTTTTTCAAAAAGGATCTTACCCAGCTGCTGAGGCGAATTGATGTTGAATTCCTCTTCTGTTAATTCAAAAATGGTGGATTCCACTTTCTTCAAATCTTTCCCCAATTCCTCAGAGAAGGATCGAAGCATCTCCTCATCGACCTTGATACCTTGCCTCTCCATTTCTGCAAGCACAACAATCAGTGGAAACTCCAGTTTTTCGGCAATTTCGGTCAGCTCATCCTCTTCCAGTTTTTCTTTTAAAACCTCATAGAGTCTGTATGTGATATCCGCATCCTCGCAGGCATAATCCACAATCTCTCCGAAAGGAAGGTCTGCCATCGATTTCTGGCTTTTCCCCTTGCCGATCAGTTTTTCAATCGGAACCGGTTCATAACCCAGGTATTTCACGGACAAGCGATCCATCTTGAGCCGCTGTGACGCATCCACCAGATATGCGGCCACCATGGTATCGAACACCGGACCCTTCAGATCAAATCCGGCATTTTTCAGCACTACATAGTCAAACTTATAATTATGCGCGATTTTCAGGGTTTTCTGATCCGAGAACAGCGGACCCATAATTTCCCGTACTTTCTTCTGTGGCAGTGCCCCCTCAACATTTACGGGTATGTACCATGCTGATTCGGGTTTAGCACAAAGAGAGATACCCACCAGCTCGGCCGTCATGGCATCGGGACTGCTTGTCTCCGTATCAAAACATAGCTCTCCGGCATTGGATAGCTGTTTGACAACGTTTCTAATCTCTTCTTCCGATATCGCGGCCTGGTAGCTTACGGTATCGGTTTGAAGTGTATTGTATGGGTTCAGTTCTTCATTTTCTTCATTTTGATCATTTGAAGATCCAAATAACTGTCCCTGCCCTCCGGGCTCTTCACCCAGATATTTGCGGGTCAGCGTTCGGAACTCCATCCGTTTAAAAAAGAGACCGAGTTCTTTTTTATCGGGACCTTCCCAATCAAGCTCTTCCCACTCCTGAACATCCGGTACATCGGTCTTGATCGTTACCATGGATTTTGCATGGCGGGCCTGATCGCTGTATTCCGTAAGCCCCTCTCTGTATCGTTTCGACTTCATATTCGGAGCTTCCTCAATCGCCTTTTCCAGCGACCCGAACTTATTGATCAGTTTAGGTGCCCCCTTTTTGCCAATACCGGGTACGCCCGGTATGTTATCGGACGTGTCCCCGATCATTGCCAGCACATCGATCACTTTTTCAGGGCCAACGCCAAAATAGTCTTCTACCCCCTCCTTGTCGATGATGATGAAACCGCCGTTTTTATTGTCCGGCTTCACCATGGTAATATGATCATCCACAAGCTGCATGAAATCCTTATCCGGTGTTACCAGGAAAACCTCAACATGCTCAGCCTGTGCATTGTATGCGATGGTTCCTATGATGTCATCCGCTTCATAGCCATCTTTTTCCAGATTTGTGATGCCAAATTTTTCAACCATCTCCTTGATCAGGGGGATCCCGGTTCGCAGGTCTTCAGGCTGGGGCGGACGGTTTGCCTTATAAGACTCGTCCATTTCATGGCGAAAAGTGGGTGCATGTGTATCCCATGCAACGGCGATATGAGTCGGTTTTTCTTCGTCCAGCAGCTTAACCAGCGTATTGGCAAAACCGAGGATTGGCCCGGTCATGATACCCTCTGCATTTTTAAGCCTGCTGTTGATAAATGCAAAATGAGCCCGATAGGCAAGTGCCATTCCATCAAGCAGATATAACTTCTTTTTCGCCATAGTGAATTATTAATTATCGAATTGAATCGTACGCATCCTACCTGAATGCATGGGCACAAATCTGCTCCCGATACACTCTTCAAATTAAATACACGTTCAAATTCTTACTATCAGTATTAAGATTCTGTCTCCGCTCATGGAAGATATAGGATCTGTGTCATAACACAGAATTTAGATTGATATCATTTCCATTGGCTATATTCTATCATGTCGATCTACTCCACGATACTGGTCCCAACCGATTTTTCAAGAAAGTCAGAGTCAGCCATTCGCTATGCCTGCGAAATCGCGTTATGCACAGGTACCGATATTCTTTTCATGAATGTGGTTGAGCCGCCCTATGATTTTCCCTCCCGAATCGAAGAAACCGTAGAGCACCAAAAGGAAAAAAATGCGGAGAAACTCGGGGAACTGATCAATGATCTTCATTCCACAGAAGATTTTCGTTTCATAAAAATGAAGGGGACGGTCAGGGTGGGCAATATTGCCAGTGAGATTCTCGATGCAGCAAATGAAGGAAAATACGGACTGATTTGTGTAGGGCTTGGAGGTGATCAGGATCTGAAAAAAACACTCTATGGAAGTATTACCAACAAACTGCTCCTTGAAAGCCCGATCCCTGTTTTTGCCATATCGAAACACAGCAGTTACCGTGAGCCCAGACAGCTGCTTTTTGCCACGGATTTCAGGGAACGGGACCTGAAGCCTGCCAAACAGGCCCGGAAACTGGCACGTGACTTGGGAGCATCCCTTCGGGTAGTTCATATCGTAGAGGATAAGACACGGGATGAATCAGCTGAAAAAAAGTTTACTGAAAAACTCAGAAAGGCGTTGAAGGATCCCGGTTTTGAGATTGAATACTTTGAGGATGATTCTTTCATAGACGGCATCATCCGGGTTATCGGCATGGACAAACACACCGTATTGGTTACAACCCGTTATAAGCAGAGTTTTCTGGAATGGCTGATTTCGAAATCTTCTGCACGCACCCTGGCTCAGAATACATCTGTTCCACTGCTGCTTTTTCCACGTGATACGGACAGAAAGAAGAATTGAGAAAATCTCTGACTGGCCTACCAAATAGGATTATTGATCCGCAAAATCCTTCAATTTCTCTATCTCTTCCGCCCATAGGTCCGTATTCGGTGTTTCCAGGATCAATGGAATTCCGTCAAACCGATCATCCGTCATGATTTTCTTGAACGGAAACCATCCGATTTTCCCGTCACCCAGGCTTTCATGACGATCTACTTTGGTGCCCAGATCCTTTTTGGAATCATTCAGGTGCATGGCCATCAGTTTGTCGAATCCGACGATGTCATCAAATTCCTGAAAGGCCTGATCAAACCCTTCCTCTGTGGACAAATCATAGCCGGCAGCAAAAGCGTGAGCCGTATCAATACAAACACCGACACGGCTTTTATCATCCACCTGATCCATGATTTCGGCAAGATGTTCAAACTGAAAACCCATATTGGTTCCCTGTCCGGCCGTATTTTCGATCACCGCTCTCACTCCCGATGTCTGCTCCAGCGTCCAGTTGATGGACTCTGCAATGGTTTTGAGGCATTCTTCTTCACTTATTTTTTTAAGATGGCTGCCGGGATGGAAGTTGAGCATTGTGATTCCCAGCTGCTCACATCGCTGCATTTCATCCAGAAAGGCGTTTCTTGATTTCTGCAATTTATCCTTCTCAGGATGACCCAGATTAATCAGATAGCTGTCGTGAGGAATAATTGCATCCCGTGAATACCCAAATTTCTCACAGTTTTCCTTAAATCCATCAATATTTTCTTCCGTCAGGGGCTTGCCTTCCCACTGCCGCTGGTTTTTTGTAAAGAGTGCAAAGCCGGTGGCGCCAATTTCATGTGCCCTCTCAGGAGCATTTTCAACCCCTCCGGCAGCACTAACATGTGCTCCTATATATTTCATTCTGTCTGATTTCCGGTATTAAAATGTACATTCATTTTGGGGTGTAAAGATACAAAGGATATCTCATTGCGTAAAAAAGCCGGCGATGAATGGTAAACGACCCCGGCACCTCTTTTGCACGATGCAATTTAGCCTCCGAGTTTGTACTCCGTGCCGTTCTCTTTTGATCGGGAGATGATCTGTTCCCGTTCCATGAAGTGAATTACCTTTTTTACTTTTTCTGCTTTCCACCGGGTTTCCTTCCGGACCTGTTGGGGTGACCTGGGTGCCTCCTTCAGCAGCATTTCAACCAACTCAATGTCTGAATCGGTTACCGGTTTGTCGGACCCGGTTTCCGAAACGGAGATACAATTATCACAATGGCCACAGGGTTTCGCGCTGCTTTCTCCAAAATAGGTTCTTAGATAGACTTCGCGGCATTTCTTCGTATCAGCATAACCACTCAT
>JAWVZW010000214.1:0-4527 GCA_033721975.1 Balneolaceae bacterium | reverse complement strand
GTCATCAGCCAGGGTCGTGGTACTAACTGCCACTCTCAAAATTGGATGCATGGAGCGATAGAAATCCCGCACCTCATCACTCTTGGCATGGACTCCTGACAAATAAAAGAGTGAAAACAGGCAGAAACCTGACACGATAAAAAGGGTGCTTAATGAACTGATCTTCAGAACCAGCTTCCGGTTTTTTACCCTGCTGAAAAGAATCATCAGATAGATCGTAAAAAGACCTGCCGTTGCGGCCATCCCACCAGCAAGAGAGATCCATCCATGAAATTCCTGTACCGTATTCAGCCAGACAGATACGCGGATCAATAAAATAAAGGGCAGGATCATGAAAAATAGCAGTGCCCCAACAGATAAGAGAAATCCCAGAAGGTAGGTGCTGAATTTCCTTTTATCTTTCTTAAGACCGGTTTTATCCGTTGATTTAACGGTTTTTCCACTCTTGGCATCACCCAGGTTCAGAAGCCAGTCAATATCTTTTTGGGTAATCTTTTCCATACCTTTTCAACGAAAATACAGGCTGACGGTTTCAGAAAAGATTTCCTAAATCAATACCCCAACAGATCATGACTCACGCAGAACTTGATCAGATCAGAACGATAATCGACGACCGAATCTCTGAAATGGAGGAGGAGATTATTGAGTTGATTGAGCTCACCAAACCGGTCTCTCTGGATGCATCTATCGGTAGACTATCAAGGATGGATGCCATCAATAACAAAGCAATCAATGAAAAAGCATTAAGGGATAAAAAGCAGGTCTTGAAAAAGCTGGAACGTGCAAAAGAAAGAGCACTAAAGGGTGATATCGGTACGTGTCTGCGATGCGGAGAGGAGATTCCTTTTGGACGTCTGAAGATCATGCCCTACACCACCCGCTGCGTAAAATGTGCCTGACTCACTCATCCGTTCAGCAATCTTTTACTTACCCGGCGTTGGAGCCTCGCCCGACTCCATCTCCATATAAATTCTTTGTTTTACGGCATCTGCTACAAAGCTGATCCCGGCATTGACGGACACCAGGCCAAAGAGTCCGATCCAGAACCAAAGTGCAGCATGGCCCAGGTCAAAAACTTCCGGTCCACTGCTCTTTATGATTGTTGCTTCCGCGATAAGATTTATTCCAAGACCTACAAGTGTTACACCAATTACCGAATGACGCCACCATTTTTTCTCGTAATTCATTTTGTGATGATTTATTGCTTGTTTTTGCGATTATGCTATTACAACAAAATTACTGCAATCCGTTCATAAAGCTTGTCATAAACCTGTGAATAACATCAACAAACTTGATGTCCGGAGATCTGCTTTCAATCAAATAATTTAATATTAAACTATTTTATGTTTAACGTTTTTCTTCTATATTATTTCAGATGAGCATTTAGGAACCGGGTATTCATCCGGGATATTATTTAATCCCGACACCCATACCCCTTGCCTTCAACCCGAAACCAGCATGGTGATATTTATGGAAACATCAAATAAATGGCCGGAACTCCCTAACCCCGATGATTGGACCGAAACTCTCTATGCAGTACACATGTGGACACAGGTAATCGGCAAAGTCAGGCTTGAGCTCAATCCCTGGATCAATCACTCCTGGGGGGCTGCTCTCTATGTGTCGGCAAGTGGCCTTACCACACATGCTATTTCATATCAGGATCATCTTCTGGAATTGGAATTTAATTTTCTGGATCACCAAATGAACTTTGCAACCTCAGAAGGCAAAAAGAAGAGTTTTGATTTGGAGTCCATGAGTGTAGCGGAGTTTTATAACAGGAGCATGAACGCTCTGAAAGAGCTGAATATAGATATTGCGATATTCCCGCGTCCGGTTGAAGTGGAGGAGGCTATACGCTTTGACAAAGACACGGATCTCAGGAGTTACGATAAAGAGACAGTCACTCAATTCTGGCGCGCCCTCATTCAGATTCATCGCGTATTTGACTCATTCAGAGCCAAGTTTTCAGGCAAATCAAGTCCGTCTCATTTCTTTTGGGGCTCTTTCGACCTCGCCTTGACCCGATTTTCGGGCAAAAAAGCTCCTTTGCATCCCGGCGGTGCGCCAAATTGTGCAGACTGGGTGATGGAAGAAGCCTATTCACGTGAACTTTCAAGCGCCGGATTCTGGCCCGGTCAGGGATTCGGTGAACCCGCTTTTTACGCCTACTCATATCCTGCTCCTGATGGATACAGCACCACTAAGGTCAAGCCTGAGGAGGCGTACTATCATGAAGAGCTCGGAGAGTTCATACTGCCCTACCGTACTGTTCAGAGTGCTGCTGATCCCGACTCAATATTGCACCAGTTTCTGCAATCGACCTATGAGGCTGCTGCCAATCTTGGAAACTGGAACCGCGACTTGCTGGAAGAGCGTCACCCTAAGGTTTCTTAGATGGAAACTCTGAGCAGCTCAAACCCAATTTTTCAATCTCATTAATACGGATACATATAGAAAAGCAATGAACATACTTGCATTTGCCGGAAGCCTGAGAAAAGACTCTTATAATAAATCCCTGCTTCGGGCAGCACGGGATCTGGCTCCCGCCGGGATGACCATTAAAATCTTTGATCTGGAGGGCATTCCTCTCTACAATGCTGATGTTGAAAAAAACGGGGATCCTGAAAGGGTGGCTGAGTTTAAAAAGGCGATAAGAGACGCCGACGGAATTCTGATTGCCTCTCCCGAATACAACCATGGAATGACCGGTATTACAAAAAATGCCCTGGACTGGGCATCCCGTCCCCCCAAAGACATGCCCATCAATGCGAAGCCCGTTGGGATACTCGGAGCTTCTCCCGGAATCACCGGAACGGCACGGAGCCAAGACCAACTGAGGCAGTCGTTAAAATCGGTGGGTGCTTACTGCATGGCCTCGCCAGAATTTCTGCTTTTCAGAGCTCATGAAAAATTTAGCAGCGAAGGAGAACTGACCGATGAAAAAACAAGGGAGTTCCTGGAAAAGTACCTTGGCAGCTTTGCCGATTGGGTTGATAAATTCAAGAGCTGAATTTTTTAGAACTTCGGAAAAATATTGTCAAGAGGCATTTGGAATTTCAGCTCATTGGCAGAATATTTCAGCAATATATACCGCTTAACATTTTTCATTTTCCCCGGCCTGACTACATCTTTGCTGGCTTTAACGCTCTTAAATCCGATACTTCAAATTCATGAAACATATCATTCAAATGGGGATAGGGGCGCTGGGTCAGCAGGTGCTTCGCTATTTGCTGGACCGTCAAGGAATTCAGGTAGTTGGTGTAACCGATCTGAATCCCGATCTGACCGGCAAGGATATAGGAAGTCTTATAAGCAAACCTGACGCAGGTATTACGGTTAAACAAACACTTCAGGAATCGATTCAGGCTGCCGGTAATGCGGAGATAGCGGTCATTACGACAGTTTCATCCATCAAAAAACTGGTCCCTCAGATAAAGGAAGCCGCGGAAGCGGGTCTCCATATCGTTTCTACCTGTGAAGAGCTGATCTATCCATGGAATCAGCATCCGGAGGCGGCTGATGAAATTGATGCAGTATGCAAAAAGAATGGCGTAGCCTGTCTGGGCACCGGTGTCAATCCCGGCTTTTTGATGGATTATTTGCCAACTGTATTTACTTCGGTTTCGCAGCATGTTGAATCCATCCTGGTTGAACGTGTTCAGGATGCATCCGTTCGGAGAGTTCCGTTCCAGCAAAAAATCGGAGCGGGCCTGACCCGTGATGAATTCGAGGCCAAAAAGAAAGACGGTTCCCTGAGGCATGTGGGGCTCCCGGAGTCAGTGGATCTAATTGCACATGCCATGAGCTGGAACCTGGATAAAAATCATGAAACACTTGAACCTGTTCTTGCCAAAGAGAAGATCTCGTCCGTCTACAAAGAAATCCGAAAAGGAGAGCCATGTGGAGTTGAACAGATCGGAACCGGTATAATGGGTGGCAAAGAAGTGATCCGTCTTCGTTTCAGGGCTGCTGTAGGTGAGGAGCAATCATATGACAGAATCACCATTAAGGGAACACCGGATTTGACTACAGAAATTAAGGGCGGACTTAACGGCGATACGGCCACCTGTTCTATTACAGTTAATGCCATACGCTCTATCAGTAAATGCACGCCCGGACTTAAAACGATGCTGGATATTCCTGTTCCAGGATATTATTCCGGAATTTAAGCTTCTAAGTTCAGGAATCTGATTCATCAGACGACTTGTGAGGTCCGGGTTGAATAACGGGAAAACTCTAAAGTCGTCAGATGAATCGTAAGATGAAGGGGCTAGGGATTTGTGAAGACATAGGTGAGTACATTCACGCCAAATCTCAGGGCTGCACGGGTTACCTCTTCAGGATTGCTGTGCTCATCGTACGCCCATCCGTCGCTGGGATTGGATTCGTACGTATATAAAACGGCCATCCGACCATTTCGATAGATGGCAAAAGCCTGCGGTGGCTTGCCGTCATGTTCGTGAACTTTCGGCGGTCGACCCTCCGGAAATGGATATACAATGCTATAAACGGGGTGGCTTGCAG
>JAWVZW010000213.1:0-4534 GCA_033721975.1 Balneolaceae bacterium | reverse complement strand
GGCCGCCCCAATTACCACATCGGCAAATTCCAGAGCGGTTGACAAATATTGATGATTTGCAGTTGCCGTAATGATCCGGCGATCGAGTGCATTCTCGAGACGCCGAAGAAGAGTCAGATTGTTATCCATTACAAAAACCTGGGCCCCGTATCCCAGTGCCGTACGGGCTGCATATTCGCCGGTAATTCCGGCCCCCAGAATGGCCACGGTAGCCGGCGGGATTCCTGAGATTCCACCCAGCATGATTCCCTGTCCGTCGCTGCTGTTTTCCAGGTAGTGAGCGGCAATCTGTACCGCCATCGATCCCGTGATTTCGTGCATCATCCGAACAATCGGAAACTGACCATCCTCGCTTTTGATATACTCATAACCAATAGCGCAAACTCCTTTATTGATCAGGGTTTTCAGAAATTCGTGTGACGTATGACCCAGGTGCAGAGCCGAAAGCAGAATCTGTCCAGACTGCATCCATCCCAACTCGGTTTTTGTGGGTGGTGCCACTTTGACGATCATCTCCGATTTGCGAAACAGCTCTTCTGCGCTGTATGCAATTTCGGCGCCAGCATCGGCATACTCTGAATCTGAAAACTGAGCGTCGATACCCGCATTTTTTTCAACGATCACATCGTGACCATTGGCGACCAGGATTGGAACACCCCCCGGAGTGAGGGAGATGCGGCGCTCATCATTTGATGTTTCCTTCGGTAACCCGATCTTCATTGAGCGGGCCGATCGTGTTTTCATCAGGCTTTTTTCAAGCGTCTTGATTCCGATCTGTTCAGTATCAAACGGATTCAGCTCCATATCCAATCAAATTACTTTAGTACCTGTTCCGAGTTGTTTGTTTGAGACGTTACTGGCAAAGCCGGAAGGCGGCTGCGGGATTCAAATAAATTCTGTGTATGTTTTCCGGTGATATCCATACCGGCAATACGCGATTGGTTGCGACCCTCCAATCTAATCAAATCCTGACACAACTCTATCCATAAATTCCGAAGCCGATGACATCCAGACCCAGAACCAAAAAAAGCCTGGGACAGCATTTTCTCAGAGACGGCAACATGATTCAAAAAATCGTGCATGCCATTTCTGCAGACAAAGATGACCGGATTGTGGAAATTGGTCCCGGTGACGGCGCGCTGACTACTGAGCTGGTTGCAAACCATGATGATGTGATTGCCGTGGAAATTGATCAGCGCATGGTTGAACATCTGAAAGAACTGCTGCCCGGACTGGTAATTGTTGAAGAAGATATTTTAAAATGCGACTGGAGCTTGTTTCTGGACACGCAGAAACCCGTTCACATTATCGGCAATCTTCCCTATTACATCACCAGCCAGATCCTGTTTACTATATTCGAACATCGAAGCCGCATTCAAACAGCCCTTCTTATGATGCAGAAAGAGGTTGCCGAGAGAATTGTGGCCAATCCGCATTCCAAAGAATACGGCATCCTGAGCGTGCAGTCGCAGCTGATGAGTACTCCGGAAATCCTTTTCGATGTTCCACCCTCCGTCTTCTCACCTCCTCCACGGGTTGACAGCAGCGTGGTTCACTTCACATTTGATAAAGGAGCACTGGCCTGCAGCGATCAAAACCTGAAAACGGTTGTGCGAATGGCATTTAACCAGAGGAGAAAAAAACTGAGCAATGCATTGAAGCGACTGGATGCTGAGCTCCCGGAAGATGAGTTTGACTTTTCGCTTCGTGCTGAAGCTCTGGCACCGAAGATGTATGAAAAACTGACAGCCCGTCTTGAACAACTTGGCACATTTGACCGGTAATCCCCTCTCTTTTCGGTGAAAAACAATTTATACGGCCTTTCTGAAGGAATGTTTTGGCACTGATTAAAATTTGGTACGGAACTTGCTGAGACTATGTACAGAACAAAGCATCCGTCTGCGGATGCACACGACTTTATTTAAAACTGCAAACAAAAACCTAACAGATAAGGAGTCATTTTATGGCTAGCATTAAACCTTTAAGCGATCGCGTACTGGTACGCCCGGTTGAAGCTGAAGAAAAAACCAGTTCAGGCATCATTATTCCTGACACTGCAAAAGAGAAACCACAACGAGGTACTGTTGTAGAAGCAGGTCCCGGAAAAGTGGAAAACGGAACGAAAATTGATATGTCCGTTAAGAAAGGGGACGAAATCCTTTATGGTAAATATTCCGGAACTGAAGTTACTCTCGATGGTGAGGAGTATCTGATTATGAGAGAATCCGATATCCTCGGAATCGTATCGTAACTACGCTTACCTGATTATTTGATTCCAAAACATTTTAAATACTAACTAAAAATTAACCGAAAATTATGTCAGCCAAATTAGTTCATTATGACGCGGACGCACGCGATGCACTCAAACGCGGTGTGGATAAGCTTGCAAATGCCGTTAAAGTAACACTGGGTCCGAGAGGACGAAATGTCGTTATTGAAAAATCATTCGGCGCCCCGACTGTTACCAAAGACGGTGTGACCGTAGCGAAAGAGATCGAACTTTCCGACAAAGTAGAAAACATGGGCGCACAGATGGTGCGTGAAGTGGCTTCCAAAACCAGCGATAATGCCGGTGACGGTACCACGACTGCAACGGTTCTTGCACAGTCCATTATTCAAACAGGACTGAAAAACGTTACTGCAGGTGCCAATCCAATGGAACTGAAGCGCGGTATCGATAAAGCTGTTGCCAAAGTTGTTGAAGAGCTGAAAGCTCAGAGCAAACCTGTAGGCGACAGCCTCGACAGCATTCGCCAGGTAGGAACCATTTCTGCCAACGGTGACGAAGAGATCGGTAGCCGTATTGCAGAAGCCATGGAAAAAGTTGGCAAAGATGGTGTGATCACCGTTGAAGAGGCCAAAGGTACCGAAACCTATCTTGAAACGGTTGAAGGTATGCAGTTCGACCGCGGATACCTTTCTCCCTACTTTGTGACCAACAGCGACAATATGACCGCTGAAATGGAAGAGCCTTACATCCTGATCTTCGACAAGAAGATTTCCAATATGAAGGATCTGCTTCCAATTCTCGAGAAAGTAATTCAAACCAACAGACCGCTGCTTATCATCGCGGAAGATGTTGAAGGCGAAGCTCTGGCAACTCTTGTTGTTAACAAACTGAGAGGATCTCTCAAGATTGCTGCTGTGAAGGCTCCCGGTTTCGGTGACCGACGCAAAGCTATGCTTGAAGATATCGCAATCCTGACCGGTGGTACTGTGATCAGCGAAGAGCGAGGCTACAAGCTTGAGAATGCAACCCTTGACTTCCTCGGACAAGCCGACCGCGTAAATATCGACAAAGACAACACAACCGTTGTTGGCGGACACGGCAAGAATGATGACATCAAAGCTCGCATCAATCAGATTAAATCTCAGATCGAGAGCACCACATCTGATTATGACCGTGAGAAACTGCAGGAGCGTCTGGCCAAACTGAGTGGCGGTGTTGCCGTACTCTACATTGGTGCTGCTTCTGAAGTTGAGATGAAAGAGAAGAAAGCACGCGTTGAAGATGCCCTTCACGCTACACGTGCTGCCGTTGAAGAAGGTATTGTACCCGGCGGTGGCGTTGCGCTTCTCCGAACCATGAAAGCTTTCGACAAGCTGAAAGCCGAAAATGGTGACCAGCAAGTTGGATTCAACATCGTGAAACGTGCGCTTGAAGCTCCGCTGAGAGCTATTGCAAACAACGCCGGTGTTGAAGGATCCATCGTGGTTCAGAAAGTACTGGAAGGCAAAGATGCCTATGGTTACAATGCACGCACAGAAGTGTATGAAGACCTGATCAAGGCCGGTGTGATTGACCCGACCAAAGTAACACGCACTGCGCTTGAAAACGCTGCCTCTGTTGCAGGCCTGATGCTGACAACTGAAGCCGTAGTTGTTGACAAGCCATCCAAGGATGGTGACGATGACAACGGCGGAATGCCAGGCGGCGGAATGCCGGGCGGAATGGGAGGCATGGGCGGCATGATGTAAGAGCCGTTTAATTGCTGAACATTTAGTTCAATTTGAAAGCCTCGTTTCCAATTATGGGAGCGAGGCTTTTTTTATTAAACCGAGAAACAGATAAACAGGGAAATGTTCAACCGATAAAGTAGGTGACCTGGCGACACTTTGAATCTGGTCTGAATTACGCTCCGTTTTCTGTTTGTGGGTTTTCTGTTTATCTGTTCGACTTCTCTCACCACATTTATTCCCGGAATCCCTCGGTAAAGATCTGAACGTTGATCCGTATCTCGCCTCGGGATTAATATGAATGGTTCTTCTTACCCCGCGCTTCGCACGGGGCTATTGATGTATAACGCCTTCAGCGTTTGGCCTGTGGCATGTCACCATATGAGTTTTGAACTTTTTCCGGATTCAACATTTCCCTTTTTCGGTTTCTCGGTTTATCTGTTTCTCAGCTCATCTGTTCGGCGGTTCTTCCGTTCATCTTTTCCTCCGTTCGTCTGTTTTACGATCATAAAAAAAGCCGAAGATGTCATCTCCGGCTTTCTAATAGAGGTATTATCTGTTCTCAGTTGTGTGTGTG
>JAWVZW010000212.1:0-4550 GCA_033721975.1 Balneolaceae bacterium | reverse complement strand
GCATCCGGCAGGCACTCATCGGTAATAGCAGAAATACCGAGAACCTCCATTCCCATATGAACGGCAGCAATTACTTCGGGAACAGTACTCATCCCTACCGCATCCGCACCGATTAAGCGAAGGTACCGGTATTCAGCCTTTGTTTCGAGCATGGGACCCGGAACGGCTACATATACTCCCTCGTGCATCCGGATTCCCTCCTCCAAAGCCACGGTCTGGGCAATATCCACCAGACGTTCGGTATACGGTTCGCTCATGTCAGGAAATCTGGGTCCTAATTCATCATCATTCGGACCGATCAAGGGATTGTCGCCCAGCAAATTGATATGATCCCGGATCAGCATGATATCCCCCTTTTTATGATTGGGGTTCATTCCGCCGCAGGCATTGCTTACAAAAAGAGACGATGCACCATTGGCCCGCAATACTCTCAGCGGAAACACAATTTGCTGCATGGTGTACCCTTCATAATAATGGAACCGTCCCTGCATGGCGGCAATCGTTTTACCGCCTAGTGTTCCGAAGAGGAGCTTGCCGTGATGGGTTTCAACGGTGGATATAGGGAAATGGGGAATTTCGTCGTAGGGGATTTCGGCTTCTACGGTCATCTCGTCGGCCAGCTGACCCAGGCCGGTGCCCAGGATTAGCATATATTCAGGCTTGAGGTCCGTAACAGAATGTATATGGTCGAGTGCTTCTTCTCGTTTACGCCGAAAAGATTCGATAGAATCGAAAGTCATCAATCAGATTGGGTGTTGTAGAGTGGAAAGGAGTGGCGTGCTGTTTAGTCAAGTTCGTCAAGAATATCGTCCAGGCTTTGAGGAGTCTGTTCCGTCTCCTCTTCACCGTCGGTTTCCTGTTCGTAATGGCCGGTCTTGTTATTCTTGGTAAATCGAAACTCTATCTCTTCAGCGCCATCCTTAGGGAGTGTGAACATGGATGCTTCATCCTTACTGAAATGCTGGAGGGACTCCTGGGCAATATCCAGATAGGAACGGATTCCGCTGATGATTTCGTCCCGTCGGTCAAGAAGCCGGAGAATGCTTTGGCGGATCTGCTGTCTTTGCTGGCTGGCCTCACGGATAATGGAATCCGCTTCAATCTCGGCTTTCTCAATGGTATTTCGTGCTTCCTTTCGGGCACCGGTAAGTTTTTGCTCGGCGCTATCCTTCGCTGTCTGAAGTGTTTCGTGCAGGGCTTCTTCAACACGTTCATAATGGCGCAGCTTATCTTCCATTCTTTGGATCTGGTCTTCCAGTTCGCGCATCTTGCCAACCATATGCTCCCATTCACTCGAAATGAGATTCAGATATGCCTGCACCTCAGCCACATCGTATCCCCGGAGTGATTTTTCAAATTGCTGCTGTTTTATTTCGAGTGCTGTAAGTTTCATAATTCTGAGAACACCTTATTGATTCAACATATTTTTCAGCTTTCCGCCCTGCTGACTTTCTGATTCCTTCCTATCCTCAATTTCTATCTCAATCGAGCCTTTAGGTTCCTTCTTTTTGCTGCTTGTGATGGATTTTTTTGTCGACTCCCGGTTTTCATCCGTTACAATAGCTTCCAGGTTCGAAAGACGCCGGTCTGTTTTTTCCTTGAATTCCCGAAGAGCCATGAGGAATTCCTTGTTTTCTGAGAGGTTTCCGGATTTTCGCTTGATTGCAGCTTTAATAATGCTTCCAACAACTCCCAGAAACGTTATGACGATCGCGCTTCCAAAAATAATGGCAAAAAATGTAATTTCTTCCGGACCCATAATCGATCACCTTTTGATTTTAGCCATTCTGGCAACAGTACGTTCATTTTCTGATTTAATGGAACTGGCTTCATCCACATCCACCCTAAATTGGGATTCCGGGTTATAGTCTGAAAATGTTTCAGGCGAACCAGCTGCAATAGCCTCCAGGTTCTCAATGCGTTGCTTTAATGTCGATATTGTGTCTTTCAAATCATCAACTTCTTCATCCGTTCGATTGTACTTTGTTTGCCATTTGAGCTTGTTTTTCTGGTAATCGATGATGTAACCACCGATAATGGCAACGAGCGGTATGAGAATCCAGATAAATCCCGACATAAACACACAGAGTGAGTAACTGAGACCATTAAAATAGTAAATAGTCACTTAAATGCACCATTATAACGATCCAATAAATTAATAGTTGCGTTCACCAAAAATGGCGGTTCCAATACGCACCATTGTGGCACCCTCACAGATCGCCACTTCCAGGTCGTTGGTCATGCCCATAGAAAGCTCATCGAGCTGAACGGAAGATCCGTTCTCAAGGTGCCGGTGATCGTCACGAAGGTCGCGAAGCAGTTTGAATTCGGGCCGCACTGATTCCGGGTTGTCTGCGAAGGTGGCCATTCCCATCAGGCCTTTCACCCTGGTGTACTTCAGATCTTGTGCATAGTTCAGCATCTTCTCCAATTCTTCCGGTTCACAACCGCTCTTTTGGCCTTCTCCGCTGATATTAACCTGGATCAGGACGTTTATCACCCTGTCAATATCTGAGGCTCTCTTTTCAACCTCTTTCAGTGCCTTTTTTTTGTGAATGGATTCAATCCAGTTAACCCTGTGAACCATATATTTGATTTTATTGGTTTGCAGGTTACCTATGAAATGCCAGACAGCCGAAGGATTGCTGATTGCCTCCATCCGGTCTTCAAGTGCCTTTGCCCTGTTCTCGCCAAAATGAAACTGCCCGTGCTGCAGCAGTTTAAGAACATCCCGGTCCGGTTTTGTTTTGCTGACAGCTACCAGCGTGATTTCACCGGGGTCCCGGCCGCAATCATAACATGCTTTTTTTATTCGTTCCCTTACACTCTCATATCTTGAAATAATGTCATCACTCATATAGAGACCCATTTTGGTTTTCTTTATCCATAAAATACATACTCATCTTGAAAAACGACTGTCTTCCTTGCTATGTTCCGTTCTGACCAAAGGGTTGCACACAAATGAAGACAAAAAGGTGATTTGCTTCTTAAAATTGTTTTCAAGGCATAAAAAATAATCGTATTTTCGTAGTCTGTGAAAATGAAAATTACACTCAAGCCATACATTCATAGAGAGGCAAGTATCAAACTTGCCTGCCCGGTTGCAACCAAAGCACATCCTCAAACCGGAGGTAAACAGACTTGAATACCCAGGTCCGGCATATAACCAACTTTATGCATCAATGGGCTCCACCCGGCATAAAGATGAGTTATGACAATGTAGGTCTGCTGCTTGGGGATCCTTCCGCGCCCGTATCCAGAATTCTCGTATGCCTCGATGTTACCGAGGAAGTTGTGGATGAGGCGCTTGAGAAGAAATGTGAACTGATTGTTTCACATCATCCGCTCATTTTCAAAGAAATTAAGAATATCAATCCTGTAAATGAGCAGGGACGAATCATCTATAAAATGATTCGCAATAATATTGCGCTCCTCTCTGTACATACCAATCTGGATGCAGCACTGGATGGCGTATCTTTTGTACTGGCCAATAATCTGGGCCTGGATGATCTTCAGTTTCTTGACAGAAGCTACAATATCAGCCGCAAGATCTCCCTCACTACAAATACGGATGACACCCAGGCCGTATTAAAGCTTCTCAATTATTATTCAGCTGAAGAAGCTCATTACTATGAGGTTGACAGCCGGAAAGAAGGTCAAAAGTGCTTTGAAGCGATTATTGACAGGCACAATGTTAAGCAGCTACGCAATGCCCTTGAAAAAGAGGGACTTCTGAAGAAAGGTAGTTTTCAGGAGATGGAGATGAGTACGCCAACCAACAATTTTGGCATGGGCGTAATCGGTTTCTACCCGGATGAGGGAATTGCCACAAATGAGTTTCTGCACCTTGTTTGCCGGGCGCTCGATGTACCATCCGTACGATTTTCTGGTCAGGCTGAAAGAATTAAAAAAGTTGCCGTTTGCGGCGGAGCCGGTGTTTTTCTAAAAGACGCTGCGGTGCAGGCCGGCGCGGATGCTTTTGTGACTTCTGATATCAAGTATCACGAATACTTTACTGAAAAAAATAACTTCCTTCTGGTTGATACCGGCCATTATGAGAGCGAATTCCCGGTTGTGGAAGCAGTCAGAAAAGAACTTTCGGAAGCATTTGAAGATCTTCAGGTAGATGCCACAACCGTTGTGACCAACCCGATGAAGATTTATGTAACCGATTTTGAAAATAAAAACATCTAAATACCCGATTCACCACCATGCAAGAGGTACTTCAACAACTCGCTAATTTGCAATACATCGACAGCCGCATCGACGAGATCAGACAGCTGCGCGGTGACCTGCCCGAAGAGGTCCTGGATATTGAAACCAATATTAACAGATACCAGGCAAAAATAAACCAGCTCGAGGAAGAGCAAGATAGCCTTAAGGAAGAGAAGGCAAAGCTTGAAAATGAGATAGAGGTATCCAAAGAGAAGACCAAGAAATACGAGGAACAGCAGCTTTCTGTCCGCAATAACCGCGAATACGATGCGCTGACAAAAGAGATTGAAGCCCAGAAGCAGTTTGTCGAAACCTCCGAAAAACGGATAGAGGAG
>JAWVZW010000211.1:0-4571 GCA_033721975.1 Balneolaceae bacterium | reverse complement strand
GTTTCATCCACCCAGACGTTTTTGAGTTTCCCGGCGTGATGGGCGTGGAGGATAACAGAAAGTGCCGTTCCGAATTCACCGGTAGCCAGACCGCCCGTATTGCAGTGAGTCAGTATTTGTGCATTGTCGGGCACGATCTCCAGTCCTTCCTCACCAATCGATTTACATAACCGCCGGTCTTCATCATGAATGGATATAGCAGTTTTCAATGCTAGATTTTTCAACTCTTCAATCGGCAGTTCTTTTTTTGCATAAATGACTGACAACATTTGTTTCAATGCCCAGGAGAGGTTGACTGCAGTGGGCCTTGAAGAGTTGAGATAATCGGAAATTCTTTCCGATTCCCGGTAAAAACCCTCAAACCCGGTTTCCTCACCGATTTCCCGCATGCCCATATAGAGTCCATAGGCTCCGGCTATACCGATTGCGGGAGCTCCCCTCACCCGGAGCTTTTTGATGGCTTCCCAAACCTGTCCGGGCGATGTAAGGTCTGCGTAGACCTCCCTGTCAGGTAGAAAGGTTTGATCCAGAATTTGAAGACGATCGTCTTGCCAGGTAATGGATGTAAAGGGTGGTTTGAACTCCATGGAGATGTGATTTAAGCTTGAATAAAAGCGTGCCCTAACTTAACCAGAATTTTTGAAAAGTGCGGATTGTATAAGGGTTTCCCTGATGCCTGATTAGGTATGATCATGAGTAATCACTCAGGGTAGTGACTCTTACCAGAATGTTCCGCATGAGGTATCATGTATTTGAACAAGGATATCACTTGTCGTCATCTGAATGATATCCATGTTCTTAAAAAAATCCTGGGCCGGCAGATAATGAAATTCAGGAAGATCCGGCAGTGAACAGAAAAGTAAGATAAAAGGTGGCAATAATGATTTTAAAAAAGAATGTAGGATATACGGATTCGATTATCCGAGTTGTACTAGGAACCTTGATAATAGCTGCTGGTCTCTACTATGACAGCTATTGGGGCTTTATTGGGCTGATACCCGTCATTACGGGTTCACTTTCATTCTGTCCCATTTACCGGCTGTTTAAACTGGAGACGACCAATCCAAATGCTGAAAGGGCAAATTAAAAATAAACTTCACACGTACTTACTCTAAGATGGCAGGCACAATCCTGCCACCATATCTGTCGAGATAGGATAAGAGGCGGTTTCTGATTTGGAACCGTCTCTTTTTTTATCATTTTCATTGTGGCTTTTATACCCCACACAATAAAAATATCGAATCCGCTCTATGGCTCTGCGTCTAATCCAAATACTGCCTCCCTCTGATTTTACGAACCATGAATCCCTCATTGATCAGGATGTGGTGCTAGATTCATGGATTGAACATGAAGAAGAGGGGCGAACCAAGATCAATCTGCTGGCTGATGTGGAGCTCACAGAGAATATTCTGAACAAACTCGAGGAGCAGTTTTCATCTGAGGAAGATTACAGAATTATTTTGATGCCCGTCTCCGCAACACTGCCGTCTCATGTGCCTGAAGAGGATGAGGAAGAAGAAGACGATGACAAAGAAAAAGAGAAGAATGGGATACCCGGATCAGAGCCTGATGAGGATGACGAAGATGATGACGATAAACGTGTGAAGCGCATATCCAGGGAAGAGCTGTATGAAGAGATTAAGAAAGTGGTTGACAGCTCATGGGTATACATGCTGCTTATTGCACTGTCGGTGGTGGTTGCTGCGAACGGACTCATACGGAACAGTGCCGCCATGGTAATTGGTGCGATGGTAATTGCACCCATTCTGGGCCCAAATGTGGGTCTGGCACTGGCTACTACGCTTGGGGACAAGGCGCTTCTGAAACGCTCCCTGAAATCCATACTATATGGATTCTCCCTGACCTTGCTTCTAGCCATACTCATGGGCTTATTTATAGAGTTTGACGAATCAGTTTATGAAATAGCATCCAGAACGAATGTCAGTTTTGCCGACATTGCGCTGGGGCTATCAGCCGGGGTTGCGGGCTGCCTCTCATTTACACGCGGCATCTCAGCTGCCGTTATTGGTGTGATGGTGGCTGTAGCGCTGCTACCGCCTCTGGTTGCTACAGGTCTTCTTTTAGGGAGCGGAATGACAGAGCTGGCATTTGGCGCAGGCATTCTCACGCTGACCTATATTATCTGTGTAAATCTGGCGGGCGTACTGACGTTTTTATTGCAGGGAATCAAGCCGCAGAGTTTTCTGCAGCAGCGCGAAGGGGAGGAGCTGAGCCGCTATGCGATCATGATCTGGGCGGTAATGCTCATTGCGCTCGCACTTATCATATATCATGAGTTTGTTTGATGAACTTCCGGGCAGCTTTCTCTTCAGTTGATAACCTACCCCTTGGTCCATACTGGCTGTATTCCGCTAATCACACGTAAACGATTTTCGGTTGTAAACGAGCTGCAGCTGTTTATTGCCTGCCAGATTTCTGTCTAGCTTTACAATATGATAGGGTGATGTGATAACATCGGTTGTAGCGCAGTTCTCGCCGGGTTCAGTCTCTTCCGTTCGAATCCAGAGCCGTTCCTCGTCAATGGCGGCTTCAACAATTTCAATTGAATAACCTCCAGAATTCTGGACTCCCATCATTGCGGCCACTACCAGGGATTCCTCAAAATTTACTGTGGGGGGATCGGGTACGGGAATTTGAGAGGAGTGCAGCTTTTCCCAAAGCTCGGTAAATGAAGCTTCATCATCAGCAAGAACGAGAGTTCGTTCAGCATAATCATAGCTTCCGATTTCTGAAGGGCTCAGCTGTTCAACATCTATCAAAACACTTTGAACCGCCACAGGTGTCGCGCTAGCCGGTATCAGGTTTAACTCATCTGAGGAGTCACTAGTGCTGAACACACTGCATGATGTAAGAAAAAGAACAGCAAAGAACAGAAAGTACGTAGGGTAAAGACGAAGATTCTTCATAGTGAAATCGATTTCAATTCTATATTAATAACTGATTTTAAACCGATTTAGTCTCTATATTCTGGAGATTCAGTATTCAGCTATTGGTAATACAATCTCGTTCGCCACTATACCTATTTATAAGTAACCAGTCCTGATTCTGAACTTCAGTTCTGATCCGGGAGCAGTTCCTCCAGAACATTCCAGTCAATATTCAAATCTTTACTGGCAGACTTGAGCAGGTCTATTTTATACTCCCTTAATTCTGAAACATCGCCATCAACAATTTGTTCGATAATGCGGTTGCTGAACATAAACGTGGTGGCCTGTTCGCCGTACTCTTCGTTTAGTTTCTCTTTTACGGGCTTAAAAAGACGGTTTTTGAATCGGTTTACATTGTTTTTCTTCTGCTGCAGGGCCCGGTATTCCTCTTTGCTGAGGGGTTTCTGAGCCGGTTTATCATTAGAAAGACCCAGTTCATTCGCCTCTTTCACCCTGGACGCAATCACCTCTTTGATTTTGTCCCGGTATTTGCGCGTTTTGATCTTCCGAAAAATGTTGTTCATCTCTGTAAAATTGTCTGCCAAATGTATGTTGCAGGCAATTTTTTTGAGAATTTTATTCGGGATAATCTGAAAACCGGGTTTATTGTACGATTTGGCAATCTCCTCACGAATAGTAATCAGGCCTTTGTAAATGTGCCACTCTCTTTCACTCAGGTTTTTCTTGTCTTTTTCCCTGATGGCTCCGTTATGATCTTCGTCCGAATAATCCAGCGTATCCCAGACCTGGTTCTCCTGTTCGATCCAGTGAGAGATCTTCTTTTGCTCTGCCTCGGCCAGCAAATGCGACTGTAAATCTAAAAGATGGAGCACGTCACGGGCAGCGTAGCGTTTCTGTTTACTGGTCAGCGGCCTCTTGAACCAGTTACTTCTCTGAGATGAAGCTTCCGTATCGATTCCCAGTATCTCATCAAGAAGTGTATCGAGGGAGGAGGGAGGATAGTTCAGTAGGCTGGTGGCAATATCCAGATCAAAGATGTTGCGGGGAAAACAGCCCATGGAGTGCAGCAGGCGTAGATCCTCACCAAACGCAAAGGTTACTTTTTCAATCTCCGGGTTTTCGATCACCGGAAAAATATTTTCGATAGTCAGTTGTCTGTTCAAGGGATCGATCAGATAGCATGATTGTCCGTCATAAATCTGCATCAGGCAGAGATTGAAACCATATCTGTAAAAGTTGCGGTCGAATTCGAGATCAATGGCAAGCCTGGGGGCTTCAGAAAGGGGTTCGCAAATGCGGGTCAGATCGGTGTCGGAATCGATAAAATGTACGGACATAGGAAATCACGAATTCAAAAAAGTCCTGCGAAAGGTAGCAAGATGTCGGCGCATTCAAAAACTGAAGGCAGCTCTCAAAATGGAAGGAGTACTGGGGAATCGCCCTATGCTTTCTCTTAAGTAAGATCTATAGATTAATCAGACTGGAAGTTGAAACGTATGTCGCCGGGCAGAAAAAGTCTGAGAAGGTAATCCATCCTGCATAATAACAATGAGCAACACCAAAACTCATCTCAAACCGGTGACCATACTGGTCATTTTCATTGCCATATTTTCTGGAGTGGCTGCTTCTGCGGGTATCTTTTCAGAATCAGGTCCCGGACCC
>JAWVZW010000210.1:0-4574 GCA_033721975.1 Balneolaceae bacterium | reverse complement strand
GCGGTCATTGATCCTGACAACTACAGATCGTCCATTCGTCAGGTTTTCAACCTGTACAATGGTATTGAATGGCAGGGTACGATGGGCAGCTGTCAGATCATTCATATTGAATGTCTCTCCGTTTGCTGTCAGTTTCCCATGAAAGTTAGGACCGTACCAGCTTGCTGTTCCTGACTGAATTTCTATCAACTCTTCAAGTTCGTCGGTGCTTAGAGGGGAAACATCCGGCACATTTGAGGGAGCAGATGTTCGGATTACACCGCAAGATGTCACCATAAAAGCTGAAAACAGAAAGATTACAATCCTAACGGATGCAGTTACAGAGGTCATGATAGTGGGGTACTGTGTTTTTGCAGATGATGGCTTAAATGTACAACATCCCCGGTTTAAGTGAAATACAGGGTGCCTGATTTCCGAATGCGGCTGTTCACTTACTGGGTTCGCATTTGTATCTTGCCTGTTTTTAACGGATTTAAACTTCGCAGAATGATTGTAACTCTGATACTGATTGGTCTCAATGTAACCGTCTCACTAAGTGCATTGTACCTGAATCGCGAGATTTTTGAAAAAGGACTTATGCGGCCGTACCGGACTTTGCGCAACGGCACATGGTATGAAATGATAACATCCGGATTTTTACATGCCAACCTGAGTCACCTGCTGGTGAATATGTTTGTTCTTTTCTTTTTTGGAATCGTTATCGAACAGACCCTTGGGCCTATTCATTACCTGGCTTTGTATTTCAGTTCTCTTATCGTGTCTGCGGCGCCTTCACTCATTCGGCACAGGGATAACCCGAATTATGCAACTGTGGGAGCTTCAGGAGCCGTCCAAAGCGTTCTTTTCAGCTATATTTTTATCTTTCCAACTGAAAAAATCATGCTTGTCCTGCTGCCGGTTCCCATTCCGGCCTGGGTATTTGGTATTCTTTTTCTTCTCTACAGCGTGTATGAGGGGCAGCGAAAGACCGGCAACGTAAATCACGAAGCGCATATAGCCGGTGCTTTTTGGGGTGTGGTCTATATGGTACTGTTCGTGCCGAACAGCGTTGATCACGTTCTTTCAGTATTCGGTTTGCTGTAGATGTACCTATTGCCATATTTCTCAGCCAACAAACGCACATACCAGCCGGCAAAAAAACGCTACATCAACTACCGATGTATGTGATCAGATTCAGCCGTTTTGGCTTCTGAACCCTTTCATGAAATCAACAAGAGCCTTTACGCTTTCAGGCGGACAGGCGTTATAAATGCTTGCACGGATGCCCCCAACACTTCGATGACCTTTTAAGGCGACGAGATCATGATTGGCTGCTTCCTTCAAAAACATACTTTCCAGATCTTCGCTGGGCAGCCTGAAGGTTACATTCATTTTGGACCGGGCGTCTTTTTCAACGGTTCCCCGGTAGAAATCGTCATGATCTATTACGGAGTACAGCTGATCCGCTTTTTCAGAATTTATTTTTTCGAAAGCTTCTACGCCGCCCTGATCCATAATCCACTCTAATACCATGTTCACCATATAGACAGCAAAAACGGGAGGGGTATTAAAGAGCTTTTTCACATGGGTTTTGTAATCCAGCATGGTTGGGATGGCTTCAGATCGTTGAGTCTCCAGAAACTTATCCCGGATCATTACCACGGTTACCCCTGCGGGCCCGAGATTTTTTTGGGCTCCGGCGTAGATCAGACCATATTTATCCAGGTCGATAGGTCTGGACAGGAAATCGGATGAGGCATCACAAACCAACAAGGCATCACCGGAGGCCGGCTCCTTGCTGAACTGGGTCCCGAAAATAGTGTTGTTGCTGGTAAAATGGGTATAGGCAGCATTTTCGGCGAACGAACATTCTGAATCGAGTGGAATATGAGAGTAGTTATTTTCTTTTCCCGAAAAGGAAGTATGCACATTGCCAAACAATTTGGCTTCCTTGATCGCTTTGGCCGACCATGTACCGGTATCGATATAGTTTGCCGTTCTGTTTTCATTCAGGAAGTTATGGGCAACCATCATGAATTGTGAACTGGCACCTCCCTGTAAAAAAAGAACATGCCAGTCATCGCCGGCACTCAATATTTTTTTCAGTCGTGAAACGGCCTGTTCATTTATTTCGGTGTACTGCGGGCTTCTGTGGCTCATTTCAATGATGGACGCTCCGCTCCCCTTATAGTTCAGCATTTCTTCCTGTGCTTTCATAAGAACCGGGAGGGGAAGCCGGGCGGGACCTGCGCTGAAATTGTGTACTCGTTTCATAATCATCTCCTGTTTTAATTAAAATGTGTGTACGATAAATCCGGATTTGATTTTAGGCTCAAACCATGTGGATTTGGGCGGCATCAGTTCACCTTTATCGGATACATTTACAAGCTCTTGAATGGAGGTCGGGTACATGCTGAATGCCAGATCGGCCTTACCTGAATCAACCAGCTTCTCAAGCTCGCCCGTACCGCGTATCCCGCCTACAAAATGAATATTCTTATCTGTTCGCGGATTCTCAATTCCGAATATCGGGTTCAGAATAAAGTTTTGAAGCCGTGCTGCATCCAGTGATTCCACAACGGCATCGGCAGTTGGTTTGGGAAGTTTCAGTTCATACCAGGATCCATCATAATACACACAGACGGTACCTTTCTCTTTAGGTTCCTTATAGTCAACGGGATTCAGTATAAACTCGGATGTAAGAGCATTCCAGTGATCATCTGTAACCTTTTTGATGATGCGGTTGTACGGCAGTATTTTCATTTCCTTTATCGGAAAAAGAACAACCGGAAAATATTCTGACTCTGCTTCGCCCGGAAAAATGCCTTTCTTTTTTCTGAGTTCTTCAGCCGCTCTGGATGCACTCTTGCAGCGATGATGCCCGTCAGCAATGTAAAGATGCTTGATTCGTGAAAATTTCTCTACAAAATCAGCCGTCGAGTGGGTTTTCCAGATACGATGGATAACGCCTGCCTCACCCTGGTGTTCAATTAGAGGGGGTGTTGTGATGATAATTTTCTCTATCTGAAATGCTATGTCCTCCGTATCCCGAAATGTGAGCATTACCGGTTCGGCATGTGCACTTTGGGTGAGAATATGCCGGGTCCGGTCGTCCTCCTTGTCGGGCCGTGTTAATTCATGCTTCAGGATAACATCATTATCATAATCCTGAACGGAGGCGCATGTAAATACACCGGTTTGAGTATGATTTTCAGATTCAAGCTGATAGATGTAGATGGCGGGCTTTTCATCCTGAACATACAGATCTGATTCCAAAAGCTTTTTCAGATTCTCGGCACCTTTCTCGTATACGCGGTCATCGTTGAAGGGGACACCTTCGGGAAGATCGATCTCGGGACGGATCACATGAAGAAAACTGTTGGGTTTACCTTGAGCCATATCCCTGGCTTCTTCGGTACTGATGACATCATAAGGAACACAAGCTACCTCATCAGCATGTTCCGGAAGGGGATGCCAGCCTTTGAATGGATGAATGATTGCCATACAATCTCTTACTTTTTTATATTTTTGGTAGGTCTTAAGTATACAAACTCTTTGACACATCATCGTAGAAAATTCGAATAGTAATCCGAAGAGAACATCAAAATCTTCGAAGTAAAAGAATGAGACTGATATGAGCGAAAAGACACCTGAGAATGGAGAAAAACTGAATCCGGACCAGCAGCAGCAGCTCCTGTTTGTGATGCTGATTCAGCAGCATGAGCAGATCGCCATGATGGGAATGGGTAAAGTTCAGAACCCCGCAACGGGTAAATCGGAACGGGATCTCAAGTCCGCCAAATATGCGATCGACACACTTGTCATGCTTCAGAAATTTACGGAAGGTAATCTCCCGAAAGAGCTTGGTTCCTATTTGAATCAGACCCTTACAAATCTGCGGCTTAATTATGCAGATGAAAAAAAGAAGGGTGACGGTGATAGTGGAGAAGAGAAAGAAAAGGACAGCTAAGGTAAAATATGAAGCAACTGATTGCCGGCGGTGGGGTCCTGTATCGGGAGACTGATTCTGAACCGCTGGTGCTGCTCATCTACAGAAACGATACCTGGGATTTGCCGAAGGGCAAACTTGAAGACGGAGAGGATGTAAGAGAGTGCGCGGTCAGGGAAGTGTCAGAAGAGCTGGGCATTTCTGAGCCCATCATCCGGTCTTCGCTTGGCACCACCTATCATGAGTATGAAATGGACGGAACCGGGTATGGAAAAACCACCTACTGGTACAGCATGATTGAATCCCGCAAACCGCAGGAAATGAAACCGCAGAGGGAAGAGGGCATTTCCCGGCTGGAATGGACACCCATCAGCATTGCGATAGACAGGGTGGGTTTTGATAATCTAAAGACCGTTCTCAGGCAATTTTCAGGTGAAGCTGAGTGAGCGAGAGTGTGAGATCTATATCCCACAAAACATCCACACACGTATCCCTGCGAATCGAATTGTTTGAATAAAAAAAGCGCCGCTCCGTTGCCGAAGGGCGCTTCTCAATTTCTTTCAGTTCTGCTTATTTTCTTCTAGTTCTGCAGTCTGAAGAAGATTGGCAAACTGTACTGTACACGTACCGGTCGACCCCGCTGCAT
>JAWVZW010000209.1:0-4581 GCA_033721975.1 Balneolaceae bacterium | reverse complement strand
GCTCGGAAGCCACGGGAATCGTAACAGATATCTATTTTGAAGAAGGCAGTCCTGTAAGCAGAGGCGATCTGCTTATCAAGATCAATGACAGTGAACTGCAGGCTCAGCTGCAGCGTGCCTCTTTTCGGCTCAATCTGGCTGAACAGAGAGAAGAACGCCAGAGAAGGCTTCTTGAAAGGGGCGGGATCAGTCAGGATGATTATGATGCCACACTGAATGAAGTAAATGTACTTCGTTCCGAGTTGAGGCTGATCAATGCACAAATTGCAAAAACGGAAATCCGCGCACCCTTCAATGGAGTTGTGGGCTTAAAATATGTGAGTCCGGGAAGCTACATCAGTCCGAGTACACGTATAGCCTCACTTCAGGAACTGGATCCGGTGAAAATCAACTTTTCCATTCCGGAGCGGTACCTTAATCGAATTACAGTTGACGATCAGATAATATTTGACGTACAGGGCGTGGACTCAACTTTTACCGGACGGGTCTATGCGGTAGAACCCAGAATTAATGCCCAGACAAGAACACTTCAGGTACGGGCTATCAGCGAAAATGATGACAAACTGCTTTACCCGGGTGCATTTGCAAATATAGAACTGATCCTGGAGCAGATCGATGATGCCCTGATGCTCCCATCTATTGCAATTATACCGGAACTTAACCGACAGAAAGTGTTTGTAGTGCGCGATAGAACCGTTGAGCAGGTATTTATTGAAACGGGAATCAGAACAAGCAACAAAGCACAGGTGTTGAGCGGACTTCAGCCCGGTGACGTTGTTCTGACCACCGGCTTGCTGCAGGTTAGACCCGGAATGCAGGTGGAAATATCTCAACTCACTCAAACCACTGAGCTATGAGTTTATCCTCTCTTAGTATCAGAAGACCCGTACTGGCGTCAGTAATGTCGATCGTTATCATCCTGTTTGGGGTGATCTCGTTCTTTTATCTTGGAATCAGAGAATATCCCTCTGTAGATCCTCCGATTGTAACTGTATCTGCCAGCTATGTGGGCGCCAATGCTGACGTCATTGAATCCCAGATTACAGAACCGCTGGAAGAATCTGTTAACGGGATTGCTGGTATTCGAACGCTTACTTCAGTAAGCAGGGAAGGCAGAAGTACCATTACTGTTGAATTTGATCTGGATGTAGACCTGGAATCGGCAACAAACGATGTAAGAGACCGTGTATCGCGGGCGCAGGGTTCACTTCCTCCTGATGCTGATCCTCCCATCGTAACCAAAGCCGATGCCGATGCATTTCCAATTGTATTTTTGACCGTCAATAGCGACAGACGAAATCTGCTTGATCTGACTTCTATAGCGGATAATCTTTTTAAAGAGCAGCTGCAGACCATCCCGGGAGTGAGCGGGATTCAGATATGGGGATCCAGAGAGTATGCAATGAGATTGTGGATGGATCCATTAAAGCTGGCCGCTTACAGCTTGACGCCTTTGGATGTTCAGGCAGCCCTTGACAGGGAAAACGTTGAGTTACCATCAGGCCGTATTGAAGGGATGACGACTGAATTATCGGTCAGAACCATGGGTCGGCTTACCACGCCGGAAGAATTTAATAATCTGATCATCAGGGAAGAAGATGGCAGAAAGGTTCGGTTTGGTGACATAGGTTATGCAGAATTGGGCGCTCGAAACCAGCGGACGGTCCTCAAAAGAAATGGTATACCAATGGTAGGCGTGGTAGCCATTCCTCAGCCCGGTTCAAATCAGCTTGCCATAGCACAGGAATTTTTCAACCGAATTGATCGCATTGAACAGGACCTCCCCGAAGACTTGTCTATCGCAGTTGGCTTTGACACAACAGAGTATATTCAGGAGTCGGTCAATGAAGTGCAGCAAACGATCTACCTGGCACTGGCCCTTGTGATCGCCGTCATCTTCCTGTTTTTAAGAGACTGGCGCACCACTTTGATTCCCATTATCGTGATCCCGATTGCCCTGATTGGATCCTTCTTTATCATGTACATTGCAGGGTTTTCCATCAATGTGCTTACAATGCTCGCTATTGTGCTGGCGATTGGTCTTGTTGTGGATGACGCCATTGTGGTTCTTGAAAACATATATGCCAAACTGGAGCAGGGTCTGCCAATTATTGAAGCCGGTATTCTTGGCTCCAAAGAGATCTTTTTTGCGGTAGTTGCCACATCTCTGGCTCTGGTGTCTGTTTTTCTTCCCATCCTGTTTTTGGGAGGGACTACGGGACGTTTGTTCAGGGAATTTGGTGTAGTTATTGCCGGCGCTGTGATTATTTCTTCATTTGTTGCTCTGACTTTGACTCCGATGTTGTCCACAAAAATTCTGAACAGAGGAGCAAAAAAGAACAGATTTTATCAGTTAACAGAGCCATTCTTTCAGAAATTAAATGCTGTCTATAAGAGCTCACTGGAATCGTTCATGAAGGTTCGTTGGGTTGCCATATTAGTGATGGTGGTGGCCGGAGCATTCATTGCTTTACTCTATTCAGCAATACCGAAAGAACTTGCACCGATGGAAGACAGAGGACAGGTTCAGCTTTTTGCCACAGCTCCGGAAGGGGCCTCCTACGAATACATGGACGCTTATGTGGATACCATGATTGCTACGGTTGAGAATGCTGTTCCCGAGATGAATGCAATAATCACGGTAACATCACCGGGCTTTGGAGCCGCGACATCTGTGAATTCTGCATTTGGTTTTATGGATCTTGGAGATGCTGAAAACAGGGACCGTTCACAACAGGAGATTGCTGACCAGTTATCATCGGTTCTTCGGAATTTGTCCGGTGCACAAACATTTGTGTCTCAGCCTCAGTCGATAGGCAGTCGCCAATTAGGATTGCCGGTGCAATTTGTTTTACAGTCTCAAAGGATGGAAGAACTGGAAGAGGTGATCCCCAACTTTCTTCAGGAAGCCAACAGTCATCCTGCGTTTACTTTTGCGAATGTGAATCTGAAGTTTAATCAACCCGAACTTCGAGTTGATATAGATAGAAATCGAGCAAGAACACTAGGGATTTCAGTCCGTGATATTGCACGATCGCTTCAGCTTAGCCTGTCAGGTACTCGGTTCGGAAACTTTATTATGGACGGTAAGCAGTATGATGTAATCGGGCAGATGGAGAGGAGATTTAGAAATGAGCCGGTTGATCTTCGAACCATTTATGTAAGAGGCGCAGGTGATGAATTGATTCAGCTCGATAATTTGGTCAGAGTTACTGAAACAAGTGCCCCACCACAGCTCTTTCGGTTTAACAGATTCAAATCGGCCACCATATCTGCCGGTTTAGCGCCGGGATATACAATTGGTGACGGAATTGATGCCATGAATGAAATTGCCGATTCGGTATTGCCATCTACAATGGTCACCGATCTGGCCGGACCATCGCGCGACTTTGCGGAAAGTGCCGCAAGCCTCAACTTCATATTTGGGCTGGCCCTGGTACTTATCTATCTGGTACTTGCAGCTCAATTTGAAAGCTTCAGGGATCCGTTAATCATTTTGTTTACGGTACCGCTGGCTATCTTCGGAACACTTCTCTCGCTCTGGTATTTCGATCAGACACTGAACATCTTCAGCCAGATTGGGGCGGTGATGCTGATTGGTCTCATTGCGAAGAACGGTATTCTCATCGTTGAATTTGCCAATCAGCGCCAGGATCAGGGAATGGATGTGATGGAAGCCATTCTGGATGCATCGGCAGTCCGTTTCCGTCCGATTTTAATGACCTCCATATCTACCATTCTGGGAATTTTGCCAATTGCTCTTGCATTGGGTGCGGGCGCCGAAAGCCGTACCTCAATGGGTATTGCCGTTATTGGCGGACTTCTGATTGGAAGTATTCTTACTCTTTATGTGATTCCGGCTATCTACAGTTATCTCGCAAGCAGCAAACAGGATAAGCAGGAGAGAATTGAAAGGGCTATTGAAGCTGATCAGGAACTGGAACCTGCAACAACCTCCTAACCTAACCCACCATGTCACTTGATTCAAAAATGAAGATGGTACGATTGGTTCTCAGTTTTTTGTTGGTCTGCAGTTTTCATGTAACTACAATTTTTGCCCAGCAAACCGGGGTCCTTACGCTGGAGGAGGCTGTAAGGCTGGGGGTTGAGAATAATTATGGAATTGAGATATCCCGAAATCTGCAATCCCAGGCCCAAAACAATGTATCACTAGGGAATGCCGGTTTTCTCCCTTCTCTTGAAGCTACCGCATCCCGCAGGGAAAGCATCGAAGACAGCCAGTTTGAGTCAGCCGGCGGGGATTCCCAGACAAACAACGGCGCACGAAGTACAGCTACCAGTGCCGGTGTGAATCTGAACTGGACACTGTTTGACGGTCTCACAATGTTCAATACCTATAATCGCCTTGAAACACTCAGGGATATCAGTGATGAAACGTTGAGGCTGGATATCGAAAATCTGATTACGGACGTCGCACTCACATACTTTAATATTATCCGAATATCAGAGCAGATACGTACACTCCAGAACAATATTGACGTTTCTATGGAGCGTATTCAGATTGAGGAGACCAAAGTAGATATCGGGTCCGGATCTGAATATGATTTGCTGCAGGCCCGT
>JAWVZW010000208.1:0-4596 GCA_033721975.1 Balneolaceae bacterium | reverse complement strand
CGGGAAGGAGAACCGTGCGGTGTTGAACAGATCGGAACCGGTATAATGGGTGGCAAAGAAGTGATCCGTCTTCGTTTCAGGGCTGCTGTAGGTGAGAAGCAATCATATGACAGAATCACTATCAAGGGAACGCCGGATTTGACTACAGAAATTAAGGGCGGACTAAACGGTGATACGGCCACCTGTTCTATTACAGTTAATGCCATACGCTCCATCAGTAAATGCACGCCCGGGCTTAAAACGATGCTGGATATTCCTGTTCCCTCATTCTACTCTAAAGACTGATCCGGAAAAATAGGTTTTTTTGTTCTCGTGTCATCGGCATCCCTACGGGGCAGATGTGTGCTTTGGAATGGCAAAGACTCGCTGATGATTTGAAAGCTCGATTTCTAAGACCTCCGCGAATATCCGCGTACTACTCTGCGTAAATCAGCGAGAAACCCAATACTGAAAAACCATCTGGGTTCATATTCATCAGACGACTTGTGAGATTTGGGTCTCACTTGAATATCTATTATAAAGTCGTCAGATGAAGGGGCTAGGGGTTTGTGAAGACATAGGTGAGTATATTTACGCCAAATCGCAGGGCTGCACGGGTTACCTCTTCAGGATTGCTGTGCTCATCGTACGCCCAGCCGTCACTGGGATTGGATTCGTAGGTATATAAAACGGCCATTCGCCCATTTCGATAGATGGCAAAAGCCTGCGGTGGCTTGCCATCATGTTCGTGAACTTTCGGCGGTCGACCCTCCGGAAATGGATATACGATGTTATAGACCGGGTGACTCGCCGGCAATTCAATTAATTCTTCATCCGGATATAATCTTTGCAGGAGGGGCCGCACATATTCGTCCATCCCATAATCATCGTCGATCATCAGAAAGCCTCCGTTATCGAGATAGGTTCTGAGATTTTCCGTCTCGGGACCATTCAGGCTAATGTTGCCGTGCCCGGTGGCAAACAGGAACGGATAATTGAAGATGTCCCGACTGCCGACCCGAACATCCTCATATTGATCGCTAATGGAAATGGGTACCTGTTGTTTTGCAAACCGGATCAGATTGGTCAGTGCGGTAGGAGAATTATACCAGTCCCCTCCGCCGCTGTACTGGAGGCGAGCAATGGAAAAGGCTCCATCTTGAAGGTTTCCGGATTGTGCAAACAGCTGAACAGATAAAAAACCTGACAATAAAAGTGTCAGCAAGAAGAGAATACAATAAGTCCTTAAAATCTTCATCATCATATCGTCAGTACTAACGAACAGATTGCGCTTCTGTTATAATCATCTCCCAAAGAGATTCACATTTACTAAGTGATATTAAAACCGGTCTCAGGCAAACTCATTTAGTTCTTTTTGTTTGTTGGCCCCTTCCAGGATACTGTGAGCCTCATCATGTGCATCATGGGGTTCCAGGTGAATGGTGATCACCGCATCTGTTTTTAGCGAATCAATCAGTTTCCGTTCCAGCACGGTTGCCTGGTCGTGCGCTTTTTTGAGGCTGATATCATCATCGAAAAAGAGATGCAGTTCCACCCATGTGGTATTTCCCGATGTTCTGTGCCTGAGCTGGTGCCAGCCCTTTATCCCCTCTGGAAGCTCTGTTTCCAACACTCTTTTCAGTGACGCATCCACGACAGGATTTCTCGTATCCATCAGGCCACGCACCGAAAACCTGATCAGCTTGTAGGCTTCGTAGCTTATTACCAGCGCAACCAGGAGGCTTACGATGATATCTATGAAGAGCCAGCCGGTAAAATAAATCAATACCAGTGCCGCAATCACACCCCCGCTGGTCCAGACGTCAGTAAGAATGTGTTTACCATTGCTTACCGCGATCATATTACCGGCCTTTCTGCCTGTTTTAAGAACATAAACACCCAGCAGCAGGTTGATCAGTCCTGCGCCGGCCAGCAGACCGATACCCATTACCGTGTTTTCAATTTCTATACCAAATAGAGCACTATTAACGGCATGGTACAGGATCGTCAATCCTGCCGCAATGATGATCGCCCCTTCTGCGCCGATTGAAAAAAATTCAATCCTTTCGTGTCCGTAATGATGATCCTCATCAGCTGGTTTTTGGCTCAGGTAATAGCCATACACAACAAAGCCGACTGCAAAAAGATGAACCACTGATTCAGCGGCATCCGATAGAGCTGCCGTAGAGCCGGTAATAAAGAAAGCTCCCGCTTTCATCAATAAAATGACAAGAGAGACAAAAAGACTGATTTTAAGAGCCTTTCGGACCGGATCCGGCGATGTGTCGATCGTTTTATTCATGACGTTGATTATGTCCTGAAATCCTTAATCAAGGTAAGAATTAATCCCCTTTTAATGCAGTGAATCCTGTTGAATCAAGCATCTGCATGGATTGAATCATATCTTTACAAAAACCTACGGATCCATGGTTCAATTGTTTTTCGTTGCGGCAGGCGGAGCAGCCGGTGCCATCATTAGATATATACTATCGCTGTTTATTTCACGCCTGACAAATCATTCTCAGGTAGTGACCGGAACAGCCGTTGCCAATGCTGTTGGAAGCTTTCTTGCCGGTTTAGTTATGGGATATCTGACAACCCATCCCGCCGAATCAGCTGATTTCGGCCTCTTTTTTTCTGTCGGATTTCTGGGGTCTCTCACTACCTTTTCAACCTTTGTACTTGAATTCAGGAATCTGCTGGATAAGTCATTTTCACATCAAGCCATCTACCTGCTTCTTCAGATGGGTGGCTCATTGCTATTGGCACTGATCGGAATCCTTGCCGGAAGTGTCCTGGCCGGAGGTTTTCATGCTTAGAAATATGATCTGGGTAGGACTTGGAGGCATGATCGGTGCAGTACTCCGATATACCGCTGATTCAATTTTTGCCATGCTGTTTAATCCTGGCTATCCGGCACTTTCCATACTCTTTGTAAACCTGACCGGCTGTTTGATTATGGGCTATATTTCAGGAAAAATCCATTCAGGCAGTTCAGAAGAGATGACATTGCGGCTCTTTCTGATGACGGGGATACTCGGGAGTTTTACCACTTTTTCGGGCTTTACAATTCAGGCCCTGAGCCTGATCGAGCAATCGGTACCGCTCTTTATACTCTTTTTTTTCGGTCAGCCTGTCATCGGACTAGTGCTCATGATTGCCGGCAGCTACCTTTCGGTTTCCCGAAAGAAATGATTTCCCGACCGGACTGTACCCGCCTTAACCCTCGGAAACATGCATTGCGCATATTTTTTTCTATTTTATAAACCAATCAGAAATCCAATAAATGATTCCTGCTCATGAAATTACTGACCACATTATCCATTATTTGTTTTCTTTTTACAGCCTGCAGCTCTGACACTGAACAATCCTCCGCAGATCAGAATGAGAATATGCAGGGCTCCATGGAGATGGCTGAGTCGGATTCAGCAGGAGAGCAGGAAGTTCTGAGTCCTCGCATGGAGGCTCAATCTGAAATTGGCGGAGTTCAGATAACCGTAAACTACAGTGCCCCCTCGGTTAGAGAGAGGTTAATCTGGGACGACCTGGTACCCTATGATAATATCTGGGTAAGCGGTGCACACATGGCTACCTCTGTAGAATTCGAAGAGGAGGTAATGATCGATGGACCACGAGTCCCTGCCGGCAAATATGGATTTTTCACCATCCCCGGTGAAGAGAACTGGACCATCATCCTTAACGGAAACTGGGAGCAGCATCAGGCCGACGAGTAAGATGAAAGTCTGGATGTGGTACGCACTATAGTGGAACCATCAGAAACCGGATTCACCGAACAGCTGACCTACTCTGTTGTTCAGGAGTCCGGGAATTCAGGAGCAATCGAGATGGCCTGGGAAGAAATAAAAATTACGGTTCCGGTACAGGTCCCGGAATAAGAATCTACGTGGAGAAACAGATACCGGCAACAACGTAATCAAACAGTCGTACTGGGTTCCTATTAGTAGCTCTATGTCTACAGCTCAATCCTGGATCCGGTGCTTGATGACTTCATGATTGCCTGCACAATCCGTATATCTGCCAGTCCTTCACTGCCCGGCACAATCGGTGATCTGTTTTCTTTTATGGCAAGAGCATCATCATCCATCTGGCGCGCCTGCTGATGATTTGGATCAGGCGGGAGCTGCGTACCATCGCTGGTTTCTCCCTGCACGCCGCTGTATGACTGAAATGGACGCAACCTGAACCAGCCTTCCGTACAGTTTACATCAAGGTAGTTTGTTGATTTTCCAAAACTCGATTCGCCTGTGGCAGTCACACCTCCCGGGAACTCCAGCGTGAATTCAGTGAACTCATCCACATCGCTATACATCTCTTCACGCACGGACCACTGATGTCCCGAAACGGCAATGGGCTCCATCCCTGTAGCATATCGCGCCCCGTTTATGGGATAGACACCCATATCGTACAGCGCCCCGCCCCCCATCCGGCCAATACGTCGCCAGTCGGCCGGATCAGGGTGTGCCCCATTGTAACCTGCACCGGTAGCCACGTTTTCAATGGATCCATAGGTTTTCTCGCGGCCATACCGGATAATGGTCTGCGTATTTGGCTCATGCTGCATCCTGTATCCGATTGAAAGCTGTACGTTATTCTTAT
>JAWVZW010000207.1:0-4612 GCA_033721975.1 Balneolaceae bacterium | reverse complement strand
TCAAATACGTACACGTGGTTAAATCCGGCTGCGGTGACAAAATAGTATCCGGCACTATTTCGAATGAGACGAATTTGATTTACTGAAGACAAACCTTCTTCAGCTAAAATGTTTGTGATATTAAATTTTATTGCGAATCGCTGATCATGTACCTGATTATCAGAATCCGGGGTCAGGACACTTTCGATAGGTTGAGCATAGTCTACATTTTCCAGTACAAGTGAAGGACCACACGCGGTTGTGCCAATCAAAAACGCGACGCACATGCTAAATGTGAGAATTGTCTGTTTTGTCATATGGATGATGGTGATTTTTTTATGATTGGTTGTTTTAATTGAAATGACAGATGTTTGTTCCTTAGACGTTGAGCAGAGTATGAATGGGTAAACTGGAGTCAAGTGACCGATGACCTCCCAAAGCCTTGATTTCCATCACGAAAGAGTATCCTACCACAACTCCTCCTAATTTTTCAATTAAACGGGTTGCAGCAGCCGATGTACCCCCTGTGGCCATTAAATCGTCATGGATGAGTACTTTATCGCCGGGAGCTAAAGAGTCTGTATGAACCTCAAGAGAATCTGTACCATACTCAAGCTCATACTCAACAGATTCCGTTGTGGAAGGAAGTTTACCGCTCTTTCTGATTGGAATAAAACCGGCATGAAGGTCCTGTGCCAGGTTTGTTCCAAAAAGAAAACCTCTTGATTCCAAGCCAGCTACGTAATCTATCTTCATCCCTCTGAAAGGTTCAGCGAGGAGTCTTGACGTCAGCTCAAGAAGGTACCTGTCATTCAGCAGAGGAGTGATATCCTTAAAAATAATGCCCGGTTTAGGAAAATTCGGTACGCTTCGTATGTTATCTAATAGCAGATCCCTGAGGGATTTGTCAATATTGGATTTCGCCATAAATGGCAGGATATTAAATCAATATTATGTTTTTTGTAAGTAGATAACTTAACACTTTCTGTCCTAATGTTTAATGATAATCCGGTAGATAAAGCCAATGTACACAGAAAATTCATGTTTGAAGCTTTCAAGCTTGCCGAGAAGGCCTACGATGAAAAGGAAGTGCCTGTTGGAGCCATCATTGTATATGAAAATCGAATTATTGGCAAAGGATATAATCAGGTTGAAAGATTAAAGGACCCGACAGCACATGCAGAGATGATCGCCATTTCTGCTGCCTGCTCAACTCTTGAAAATAAATATTTAAATGGCTGTACGCTGTATGTAACACTTGAACCCTGCCCTATGTGTACAGGTGCGATGGTTTGGTCAAAGCTGGACAAGGTTGTTTTCGGTGCGATGGATGAAAGAGCAGGCTCCTGCGGTACCCGTTTTAATCTTGCAGCAGACACTCGATTAAATCACCAATTAGAAGTTATACAAGGAGTCATGGAGAGTGACTCGGCATATTTACTCAGGCAATTTTTTGAAGAACGAAGATAATACAAACTTAATCGTCTTGAGCATTTCTTTTCTCATTGAACCGTCTCCATTTTTCTATGACCTCTCTCCTTCCCTTCACGGTTCCCAACGGAAGAATGTATTTGATGAATGCGTAGATAAGTAAAAAAGCCAGTATGATGACAAGGATTGCATACTCCTGATACAGGTCAATATATTCGATCATAGGCTCGCCTATCACAGAGGTTATCCAGATTAATAACGGTGCCCAAATGACAAGCGATGAAATGAAGTAAGCAAGAAAAGGCCAGAAATTTGTTTTCAGGATTCCAGCAGTGAGATAGACCGGAAGACGGGTTCCGGGAATGAAACGGGTTGCAATTAAAATTTCAGCTCCTCTGAACTCAAACATGTCCTTCGCGCGGTTAATGTCTTCCGGCTTTATGAACCATTTGAAAGGCACCATCTTCAGTACTGGGTAACCCAGCCATCTACCCAAGGCGTAGATCAGGAGATCCGCCGAAACAATCCCAATAATACTTCCGATTAGTGCATGCTGAAAGCCAATCAGACCCGTAGCATAAAGAAGCCCCCCTGCGATACAAGCAGAATCTTCACTAACCAATGAAATCAATATCAGAAATGATATTAAAATCAGTAACGCCTGACCTGATAGCTCATTAATATCTTCACGGGTAAAAGGTTCTTTTGATTCGTCAATCCGATTCTGGTTTGCAAGACTGCGATCAATCCCATTACCGGAATCAATATTCTTTAAATGTGTCTGTATAAGTGTTTTCCATTCTTCTGTTGCGGTGTCAATGTTATCCGGATTTGCATTTACCAGGGAGATCTGACTTTGAGGAATAAGGCGGAAGATTTCCCTGGCAGTCTGTACAGGAATTTGTGGTTCGGAGTTGCTATGGATAATAAGAGTGGGTACAGTAATTTGACGTAATACCGATTCTATATTTCTTTGATCCATCGCAAGCATCGTCGAAATGAAATGCCTGTTAAATCGCAATCCCTCAGCATGACCAAAATGAGGAAATCCGTAATAAAAAAGCGTATAAACCGGAACCATTAATGAGTAAACAGATCTGTTGATGCGGTAATTACCCAGAAAATGGATCTCCTCTATTCCCAAAGATTGCATTAAAACAAGTGAGGAAACCGGTAAAGAAGCCCTAGAAGCTGTCTCCATTGCAACCAAACCACCATACCGAAAACCGGCTATATGAATACTGCTTAGATTCATTTCTTTCAACCATTGAGCTATAAGCTCTCCGCGTTGCTGATTGCTTAAATTGTTTCTCAACACACCCTTATTAAGTAAGGGTATGATAACCCCTATGCTGTCAGAGAGAGATTCGGCAAGTGGGATCAGATGTTCGGCAGCGTGGTATGCATCCGGAATTAAAATCAGAACAGGTTGTTCTTCACTGATTCCTATTCTTAGATAATGAATGGTGTTCTCATCATCATTAATGGAAATAGTTTTAATAGTCTCATACTTATTGACCTGCTTCTTAGCCTCAAATGCCAGTTGCATATACCAGGACAAACCCAGTAAAAGCAGGTAGGTGGCTCCGGTTATCACTCCTAATTTTTTTAATGATGTCAACTTAGTAAGTCCCTTAATTCAACAGGAATGTATACAATTGAAAATTAACGCATTATCTTAGTATTTGCCTGTCATGAAATAAACTTTCTTGTCTATCATTTATTTAATAGAATGAATCTGTTTTTTCATACTCCGATAATACCTGGAATCCGGAACATTTTTGCCAAATAAATCGGTTTGATTCTAGGTAGTTAAACTCGGCTAAAGTGCTGAATCCCAGCATCTGCTGGAAAAGACTGCAGCGTAATTCCCATGCTTTATACAAAATCATTTTTTAATTCGGCAGATAAAGATTGGGTGGTATTCATCCATGGTGCCGGAGGCTCATCAAATATATGGTACAGGCAGCTGAAGCCTTTTCAGGATGAATATAACGTGTTGCTGGTTGATTTAAGAGGTCACGGCAAGTCCAGGGAGATGAGCACGATGAAGAAGTATTACAAGGAGAGGTATACGTTCAGGACCGTAAGTAAAGACGTACTTGAAGCTATTGAAAGAAACAAAATAACAAAGGCTCATTTTGTGGGTGTTTCACTCGGCACGATTATAATTCGCACTATTGCAGAGATGGAACCGGATGTTGTACAATCGGCGATCATGTGCGGAGCCATAACCCGGCTTGATGTTCGCAGCCGTATTCTGGTGTGGCTGGGGCATACCTTTAAAAAGGTGGTTCCTTTTATGTGGCTTTACAAACTGTTTGCCTGGATTATCATGCCGAAAAAGAATCATCAGGAATCCAGACTCTTGTTTGTACGGGAGGCAAAAAACCTGGCAAGAAAGGAGTTTTTGAAATGGTTCAGGCTTACCTATGAAGTGAATCCGCTGCTGAAATACTTTAAAGAGACGGAGATGGATGCCCCTACCCTTTATATCATGGGCGAGGAAGACCATATGTTTCTTCCTCCTGTCAGGAAAATGGTGGATAGGTTTGACCGTAGCTATCTTGAAGTTGTTGAAGACAGCGGACACGTGGTCAATATTGACAAGCCCGAAGAGTTTAACCGTATCTCCCTGGAGTTTTTAAAAAAACAATCCCAGGGAGTTCAGGCGGAAGCTGTCAAATAAAGAATTTACGATCCGGTCACTTAATTAATACGTCAAGAAAAATCTAAGGAAAATCAGTTCCCGTTTAAATCGAGTCTAGTTTCACGAATCACCCTGCTTAGCCACGCTTCACTTTGACGATTTTGCTGAATATCGAGCAGGTAGGGTAATGCCTCATCAAAGGTTTCAAATCCTTTGTAAGCGACAAAATAATACCCGGTTGCCTCTACATGAAGCATATGGGCATCCAGTCCTTCATTTTTGAAAGATTCATAGAGGCGATCGGCGTTATCCCGTTCAAGGAATGATCCTCCGATTACGTAGAAATTAAGGTGATCATATTCACCATTTTGACCATTTACGTTGGTCATTTCCACTTCACGCCATTCCATATTGGTGTTGTCGGTTTCTTCTTCTTCAACCACAACCATTTCTACTTCTTCCCACTCATCACTTTCCTCTTCTTCAACCACCTCAACTTCTACGGTCTCTTCTACTACTTCTGGTTCAGGTGTTGACTCTTCCATTTCTGAG
>JAWVZW010000206.1:0-4615 GCA_033721975.1 Balneolaceae bacterium | reverse complement strand
CTTCATTTCCCGGGCCGTCTCCACAAGAGCGCGCATAAGCTCGACGCCATTCAGTCCGGTTAGCTGCAGCATTACATTCTGACCCTCTTCCAGCTCACAGCTAAAGTTGAGTATTTTTTTTGCGAGTTCCTTGTCCTGCTGTTTATACATGATGTTGATTATATCTGATGTTTATAACTAATAATTAATTCTGCATAGTGCGTATTACGTAGTTCGTAGCGAGGAATATCAATAACCTTTAAATTTCTTTTCTGTTGGATGGATATTCATTTCTTCTATTATCACGCTGTTCGGATTTTCATTATTCAGGTAGGGCACCTCAGGTTCTCTAATCTTAGATCCTCTCTGGTTTGGTACTATGTAAAGTAACATTTTTATAATTTCGGTTATCAATTCAAGTCTTGAATCAAGGATTTGTTTATCCATATTGTGTCTGACTTTGAAATACCAGCCTCTGCATTCTCTTGCTGACCCCAGCGCATATTCGTAAAACCTAGCTTGGTCACGATTGGAACGCCTTGAATAACCTTCCGAAATATTTGCACTTACTGACCCGGCTGATCGGTAAAGCTGATCACATGAAGAGATTAAAAACTTATTTTTAGATAATATTTTAACATCATTCCAAGCCACATCAGCTAAGAATAAAGCATACCTGTATACATTCATCTTCCACAAAGCATCATTGGTGATCTCCTGAGGTATCTCAATCACCCAATCTTTATATCTCATAACATATCTCCGGTTAAATTAATAACCTAAGATACACAATACGTAATACGAAATACGTCTAATAATCATAATTCCATTTGATATCCACACCCTGCCTGGCGTCGTTACCCTGGGAAATGATCAGCTTCAGGTTTTCCAGGAGCATATACTCCAGCAGGAAACTGGTGTCAGGTGATGAACCGCTGATAATATTCTGAATAGCAAAAAACACCTCAGGATTTATGTACCAGCCCGTAGTTATGGATGTGCCCGACTCCCCGCCCACCGTTGTGTTTTCAATTTTAACCACATCAATGCCTAAACTCTGTGAAGCCAGGGTCTCAATACGATCCGAGAACAACTCGAGGGCCAAGCCTGTAGCTCCCGTGTTGGAGCCGGTGGATGCCAGGGCCTGCTTCCATGATTCCAGGGCAAAACAGGGCTGTCCGAAGAGGGTATAGCATAGGATGTCTTCCAGCTCCATGGGTGGAGTACTCTCGTACTTAAATTGAGGATCCTCGACATTTCCCTCTATGATATACCAGATCTTAACTTCCTCTTCCGGCTGGGGAGGCTCAAAGATGGTGCGGATATTCAGGTTGGGATTCATGGGATCACCTGAAAAGGTCACGATACCCTCCTCCAGTTCGAATCGTTTGCCAAGGGGACGGGCGTAGCCGTTGACGGCCTCCAGGCTGCCAAACATCTGCAGCTCACGGCCGGCTTCTTTTAGCATATCCACGGCCCCGTCGAGCTCTACTTCCATTTCCAGGTATCGCTGGTTGCGAATAAAGAAACGCCGGTTGAAGGATATATCCATATCCATGGTAAGGGAATCGTACACGGCTACCGTGTAATCGGTTTGCTCCGTGGAATCAAGCTGTACGTCCTCCACCGATTTTTCTCCAAAATTATCCAGCTGCACGAACCCGTTTAAAACGGTGAGGTTTCCGCTCACATTAGGCCGGGTCATCGTTCCGGTCAGTTTGGTATTCAAATCAATGGAGGCATTATACTCGGAAGTATTGGCCACTCGGAAATTTCTGGCACGTAGCGACAGGTTCAGGTCGCCGGGAATCAGCTCTTGCAGAGAAACCGTACCACTCATATTCAAGGACCCGCTACCGCTCCGCGCCCTTAAATCACTGACGGTAATCAGGTCCGGTTCAAAGAGAATTCCGGCAGTGATACCGTCTATCGTAACTCCGGTTTCTACAACTCTAAGAGAACCTTCACTGATGTTCAGTGATCCATCGGCAACCAAGTCAGTCATGATTCCTGAGGCCTGCACCTTTCCATTTAATCTGCCCTTGATATTCCGGATTACCTCGCGATCAACAAAATCGTTGATGGCCGAAAGATTAAAGTTATCGGTCACCAGGGTTACCTGAATACTGTCCTGTTCGCCGGGCGGGATTATCTCTCCCTTTCTCAAATCAATGCTAAAAGGTACCTGCCCATTGATATCGGCCACTGTCTGTTTCAGGCTGTTAACCGTGCTCGTAAAGGATAATTTGGATAAACTATGCCTGTAGCTAAGATCCGTGGTTATGGAATCCAATCTCACACCTGAAACCGTAGCACTATCGAGCGATATTCCGGCTCTAAACTCCGGTACGCCTGCCGTTCCGCCAAGGTCAGCCTGAACACGCAGTATGCCATCGGTGCCTGTCATTCCCATTTCGTTTAACAGATTTTCAAAGCGCTTCAGTGCAAGCCGCTTTACTCTAAGCGACCCGTCAATCTGATTTTCAAAAAATGACTCTTCAAACTCCTGCGGGTCACCCGGCCGGAAAGGGATGTTTAATCTTCCGGTCAACAGTTCGTCACCCTGGTCTCTCACAGAAATACGGCTATTCAGTTGTTTGTCGGCCAAAGCCAGATCCAGATTTACAGAATCAAGGGATACTTCACGATAGATAACCTTTGCTACCGAGAGCTTGCCTGATGCTTCCAGGGTGGTATCTGAATTTGAGACCCAAAGATTTCCCGTGAGCATTCCGTCGAAATACGATTCTCCCAGCAAAGTGTTTTGCAAGACTGAGAGGTTGATATTTCTGCCTCGCAGGTAGCCTTGCTGACGAACAGAATCCGCATAAGGTACGGCCAGTTCCAGCACGGCCCCTTTCCCATTATTAGTGGATGAGAGCCTGAGTGTGTCCATACGGACTGAATTCGAAACGATGTTCACGTCAAAAGGCCGCTCCAGGGAAAGCGTTCGGAGAGAACTGACTACATCCAGACGATCGGTTATTATTTGAATGCTATCGGCTGAGAACCGGTAACTGCCGGCATGATGGAGTTCGCTCTGTTCAGGACCTATAAAATTAAGACTGAATGACCCTTCCGGATTGCTTTCGACAACCCTGCCTTTGGTATTCATATTTACGTCCTGCAGCTGAACAGACGAAAACCGGGGTGAATCAACAGCAAGATCCGCTGTGTAGTGAGGCTCTTGACTCATCAAAATTTCAATGTTGCCGTTTGCTCCGTTTGCCGCAAACAGGTCATCGAATACCAGGTTGTTGAGATCAATGCTGCCGGTAAACTGTAGATCCCTGGATTGTGAAGGAACCAGCTTACCGGTCACGTTACCCTCAGCCTGCAGGTTCTCGGTACCGGCCAGCGAGGCTAAAGACTGTAAGTCTTTGAGCACCACATCCAGATCAAGCCTGTTTGATCGATCATACCAATCATTGATATTAAGTCGTGCACCGAATGATGCATCCGCAATGGTACTCTGCAAACCGGCTTCAGTAACAGTGGCTATCGAATTTTCCAGCTGTATGTTTGCATTCAACCCCTCAATGCGTTCTCCGTTTATAACAGAGGAATTCATGGCAATCTTTGAGTCTAGCTGCAGGTTCGCCAGATCTGTCCCGCTTCCCTCCCCCTTGACATTCAGGTTCAGCGAGGTGTTTAACTCCTCCAAAGAGGCTATTTCGGAAAGGTTGAAGTCGCTGGTTCTCAGCTCAAAAGTAAATTCCGGGGTGGATAGGTAATTTTTGAATACGGCATTCAGATTTATACCACTTTTCTTCAGCAGGATACGGCTGCTGTTTGTAATTTGTCTCGGACCTACCCTTCCATTTAGGGCAATTTGATTATACTCCTGGCCAAATACACTGCCTTTGTTAACATTCAACCGGTAATCCCAAGATGCATCATCAAGAGTCAACCCCGTTCCGGTAAGCGTCCCATTGAATGTAACACTGCCGCTTAACTGATCATCCTGCAGCCAGTATCCCGGATTAAGTCGCGAACCCCGGATGGCATAACTGACCTTAGGGTCCGGAAGCCAGATATTGCTGATATCCGCTTTGGCAGTCAGCCTCTGCTGTAGCCGCCCGGTGCTCAGACTTGCGCTCAGCTTGCCCTCCTCAATAGAAAAATCGGTTTGCAGGGTGTCGAGGGAATAGGGCTCATAAACGATTCTTCCGGAGTGAAGGGCTCCACGGAGACTACCTTTCTCAAATGACGTAAGCGGGATTGCCCCTTCTGAGTCAAAATCAACTCGGGAAATATCCGGCAGGGAAGAGTCATTAAAAAATGCCTGCAAATTAAGACGATTGGCGGTCATCGTAGCACCTGTGAGCGTAAAAGCAGTATCCCGAACAAAGGATGCCGAAATCTGCAGATCATCGATTCCTTCGGAACGCACTCCGAGCCCTACACTGAAATCATCCAACCTGCCCATTATTTTGAGATCCAGTCCGATGTTCTGTTCAACCGGCGATTGATCTACATAAGCCGCTATATCTCTCCAGGAAAGAGGCTGAGCCTGTAGATCAAGTTGGGCCGTTGAATCGTCAATACTAACGCTTCCGGAGCTCTGCACGAGGGAGTTACCGGTAGCCAGTACCAGCTTTTGCAGGCTGATAGACTGTTTGTCAGCGGCTAAGCG
>JAWVZW010000205.1:0-4645 GCA_033721975.1 Balneolaceae bacterium | reverse complement strand
TCAATTCTCTTATCAAAATGGCGGTTCATCCAGTGCATGGTGCCGTGACGATCCTGCCGAAGCCACTCTTCCAGTTTTCGCGCTTCCTCATCCAGCGGTTCAGCTTTGGCAAATCCGCATCGGTCAAAACCCAGCTCCCTGGCTTTTGTGCGTACCTTGATCGTGGCTGCTAATGGATCCATATCCCTAAGCTAATGAAAAGAATGGTCATCCCATTGCACCTTGAGGTGAGGAAGACCAAATGGCTCTGCTGAAAATTTTTCCCGTTGTGGAGCAAACTGACCGGATGGGATAATGAGTAGAATGTAAGAATGATCCGGTATTGTAAAAAAACACCCGATCACAGGAAGCAATCGGGTGCAAGCTTTTTTACTCTTTTACATCGATGAGTTCGACTTCAAAAATCAGTACGGAACCGGGTGTGATGATGCTTCCCGGAGGGGGATTGTCGCCATAACCCAGATCGGCGGGGATAAAAAATTCATAGGTTGCTCCTTCACTCATAAGCTGAAGTCCTTCTGTCCAGCCCGGAATAACCTGATTAAGCGGGAATGTTGCGGTCTCGCCGCGGCTGTAGGAGCTGTCAAATTCTTCGCCGTTAATCAAGCGGCCCCTGTAGTGAACTTCCACCTCATCTTCTGCGGTGGGGCTCACGCCGCTTCCTTCTTCAATGACTCGGTACTGAAGGCCCGATTCTGTGACAGTAACGCTATCTCTTTGAGCGTTTTCCTCCAGAAATGCCAATCCTTCTTCACGGTTTACTTCTGCCTGTTCAAGGCGTTCTACTTCCTGACGCATCTGAACATCACTCAGATATTGCTGAATAAGCATCTGCATGTCGGCTCTCTCCATCATAGCGTCTTCTTCGTTGATGGCTTTTTCAAAACCGGCAACAAAATTGTTGAGATCCAGGTCATTGATACCCTGCTCCATCATTCCGGAGCCTTGCAGATAGCCGATGCTGTAGCTTACTGAATCGATGCGGCTGCTCAAATCTGCAGAAGCGCGGTCGCCCGGTGTATTACAGGCTGAAAAGAGCAAAGAGAAGGCTGCTAGTGAAATAACTAATAGTTCTGTGAATTTCATTTATATCATTATTTGTGTTAGTACAGATCCAAATTGGGGTTTATCTGTATCGGTCTTGTGAAACAAAATGCTAAAAAACCGCATTTTTTGGTATATTGACAGTCTTCAAAATAAACAGATCCATTCCCATTATTAAACTATTTTTTTGACATTTGAAGTTTACCGAATTTAATCTATCTGACTCCCTTCTAGCCGGTCTGAGGGATGTACAGTTTATCGAGCCAACACCCATACAGGAGAAAGCAATACCCATCGTAACGGCCGGTGACGACCTGATCGCCACAGCCCAGACGGGTACCGGAAAAACAGGTGCTTTTATCATTCCGATTATGGAGCGGGTACTGCAAAGCAACCGCGATGGAGTGAAAGCCCTGATCGTTTCCCCAACACGCGAACTGGCATCACAGATCGACGAACAGATTTTTGCAATCGGTTATCATGCCGGGATTACTTCAGCAACGGTCATCGGCGGGAGTGATTTCTCTGTACAGGCTAAAGCACTGAAAGCGGGCGTGGATATTATTGTTGCCACACCGGGACGGCTGATTGACCAGAATAAGGTTGTGAATATCGATTTCGGCAAACTTGAGTATCTCGTACTGGATGAGGCAGATCGAATGCTCGACATGGGATTTTTGCCGGACATTAAGAAGATTATTTCCTGGCTGCCCCAAAAACGTCAGACCCTGCTTTTCTCGGCTACGATGCCGGGCGAGATTCAGAAGCTGGCTTCGACCATCATGAAGAATCCGAAAAGTGTCGACATTGAACGTTCCAAGCCCTCAGCACAGGTGGAACAGCGGGCTTATCGTCTCAAAAGCGATCAGAAAATACCTCTCGTCAAAAAAATATTTAAGGAACTCACCTGGGATTCTTGCATCATATTTACGTCAACCAAAAAAGGTACTGACGAGCTTCAGCGCTTGCTGAAACGGGAAGGAATCAAGGCTGAAAGTATCCATGGCGACCGGTCACAGGATGAAAGGAACCGGGCTCTGGACAATTTCAAGAACGGGAAAGTGCCGGTGATTGTCGCAACGGACGTACTGGCCCGCGGCATCGATATCAAGGAGGTATCCATCATCATCAACTATGATGTACCTCACAATTCGGACGATTACATTCACAGAATCGGAAGAACCGGCCGGTACGACAAATCCGGTATTGCGATTACCTTTGTGACCCGCAGGGACAGCAAGAAATTCCACTCAATCGAGAGGATCAAGGGGAATAAGCTGAACACGATCGATGTACCCGAAAGCTTCGATGAAAAATCGGACTTCTCCTGGGTAGATGGATTTTCTGATTCGAAAAGCGGACGAAACAAAAGCCAGGAAAGCAGCAGTTCTAAGGACAGTTCCTCGAAAAGCAGTTCATCCGGCAAGAAAAAAACGCGTCCGGGATCAGGTTCCGGTTCAGATTCCGATTCGAAACAGCAACGGAACGCGAAAAAAGATAACGGCCAGGATCGCGATTCGGATAAAAAGGGCGCTCAGAAACAGCAGAGTAAAAAACAGACGCAAAGCCGGAATCAGGGTAAAAAAGAAGATAACGGGTCGGATAAATCAAGCGGCCGTGATCAGAAGAAGAAACAGGATCAGGATCATGATCGTGATCGGGGGAAAAAGAGCCGTGACCGTCAGGATAACGGCAAGGCAGATGAACAACTCGAGAACATTACGCTTCCTCCCGTTATTGAAAAAGCGGTTGAGCGCAACAGGAGAGCACGAAAACCCTCCAAGGGTGTTTGGGGAGTCATTAAAAGCATGATCCCCAGGTTTACAAAAAATTAAACGTGTGAATGCAGCAACTGAAATCGATATTGATCTGGGCTGCAATCATCCTATTGATTGTCATCTGGGTGCCGCTGCTCGCCATTCGAAGGCTTTTTGACAGAGATCCGGCCCGATACAGAACAGGTCGCTGGTTTCGTAAACTGGGTTATGCCATTTCACGGGTAAATCCGAATTGGAATGTGCAGATCGAAGGCCGGGTCGATATAGATGACCGGCATCCTTATGTTGTGGTCAGCAATCACCTTTCCAATGCAGATATTCCGGTCATTTCCAACCTCCCATGGGAAATGAAATGGGTTGCAAAAAAAGAGCTATTCAAGCTGCCTTTTGCGGGATGGATGATGAGAATGGCGGGTGACATACCCGTTGACCGATCCTCTTCCAAAAAAAGAGTGGGTGTATTCAAACAATGCAGTTTCTATCTGAAAGAAAATGTGTCTGTGATGTTTTTTCCGGAAGGAACACGCTCACGCAGCGGAAAACTGAATAAGTTTGCGCCGGGAGCATTTGACCTGGCGATACGTGAACAGATTCCGATCCTGCCTATTGTGATTGACGGAACCCAGAGCTGTCTTCCTAAGAATACCTGGGTTTTTGAAGAGGATGTCTATGTAAAGATGAAAATTCTGGATCCGGTGCCGGTTCAGGGGCTTGACATAGGAGATGGAAAAGAACTGATGAAGCGTGTAAGGAGCACTATAGCCTCACAGCTCTGTGAATGGCGGAATGAACCACTTCATAAAGTGGATGCCACGGTTAAAGAGCCCTGATTAATCATTCCCGATGATTTGATAGTTGTCCAGAATGTAACAACCGGATCAGATTACGCCTTTTTCAACTTACTGCTGATATTCCGTCTTTGAGTCAAAATTTGCAGGATTATCCTTTTGGGATTCGGGCTCATGATAATGTGGCTCGTCCTCTTCAGTTTTGGAAACCTTTCCGGCTGCTTTGGATGAAGATTTATCTCTCAATAGCTGCCAGGCAAAGAAAACACCTCCCAAAGAGAGAACCAGTGCCGTGATAGGATAAAAGAGAGATTCCGTGGTCAGAAGAAGATGGATCTGTCCATATCTGAAGAAAATCAGCATCAGCAGATAAAGCGTAGCGGTAAGACCTTTGTGTGATCGGCCGTATGTGATACTGAACAGGCCGCCGATAAAGCTTGAGAGCCCTGCAAAAATGGTGAGCGAAACGGGCCAGATGAGACCCGGGTAATCGGCATATGAAAACATTAAAATTTCGATTCCGGAATAGGTGGCAATGATTACCCTTGCGAATGAATCGAGCGCAAATACAATGGCTATACCGGCAAAGCTTCCAATGATTGCATGTTTCATAACGAACTCCTGATCCTTGTTAACCCTGATTGCAGCATGTGTATCTATTGAATAGTAAAAAAATTATCTGTGTTTGTTATGAAAAATAAATGGCTCAGGCAATCTGAGGCCTGAGGAAATGGTGGTGACTTGAAATGCCAATGGATGAAAGACCGGTCACCTTACTATGACTGTTTTTTTCCCTATCTTCAACATCCAAAAAAAATTTGCTACCCAAAACGTTCATTCAAACAAAGAAGCAGTATCGATTATGCCCGACAATGAATTTTTAGAACCCAGTGAAGTAACCTATATGGACAAGCAGCTCATGGAGTCTGAAGAAGTGCAAAAAATTGCCTCTGAAGTGATTGAGATGCATAAAATTGAGCTTGGGCCTGCTCAGATCGGATACCTTCTTGTCTACCCCAATATCTCAAAACAGCG
>JAWVZW010000204.1:0-4689 GCA_033721975.1 Balneolaceae bacterium | reverse complement strand
TTAATCTCATCATTATCCGACCGAAACCGCTCAGCCATCCTGTTCAGCGATGATGCCAGATCCCCGAATTCATCCTTCCGGTCCAGATCGAGCGTACGATTCACATTGCCTTCTGCTATATCCCTGGCGGCCGATTCCAGCTGTAGTATGGGCCTCGAGATATATCTTGAAAAGAGAATACTCACCAAAATGACCAGACCCATGGAAATGAACATACCGCTATAGATAATCCACCGGATTGTTTTGATCGGCTCATAAAGCTGATCCTTCGGGATACTGACTTTGAGATAGGCTGCCGGGTTTTGGTCTGCATCCAGTTTCCGGTAGGTTTCAAGCTGTTCACTGTCTTCGGAGTCCGGCAGATAGGTGCTTTGCCGGTCTGCTACCATCTGTATAATATTTTCACTCAGGGATTCTGACGCCTGAAGCTCAGCATTATAGGGTACTTCGGCAAAAAGGACCCCCTCCTCATCATAGACCGCAATTCGATATCCGGATGTTCTCGCTGCCTCATTTAAATTGGTCTCGAAAGCGGGGCCCGGCTGCAGATTCTGAATGGTTATTGCGAGCCATTCAGAATCATTGATGATCTGTTCCCTTCCCGCATCCAACAGATAATTCCGAATAAAAAGGATGGAGTAACTGCTGATTGCGGTTATCCCGAAAATGAGTAGCAGTATGAAAGTCCAGGCTAGTTTTGCGCGGATGCTCATGGATAGGTTCAGTTGATAAGGTCCCGGTTCATCCCATATCCCATGCCCCGGTACGTTTTAATGAGTTCGGCATCTTCACCCAGTTTCAGCCTCAGATTTTTGATGTGGACGTCCACCGTACGATCGAATACAAAACGACCGTCGCCACTTATATGCTCAAGAATTTCCTGGCGGCTGTATACCCTTTTCGGATTCTGAAAGAATAGTTCCGTAAGCGCATACTCCGTTGATGTGAGGTCGATTCTCTCATCCCCTGCATAAAGATCCTTTCCGGCCGTATCCAGGTAGAGATTGCCATGCTGAATCCACTTGCTGTTTTTGGGATGCTGGCGGCGCAGAAGAGACTCAATGTGTGCTTTCACCAATTTCAGGCTGGCCGGTTTGGAAATATAATCATCGGCTCCTAGTTCCAGGCCTTCAATTTCATCCTTTTCCTTATCCTTTGCGGTGAGAAAAATGACCGGGATGTCGCTTAGAACAGGATGTTTTCGTATCACCCTACAGATTTCCTTTCCATTCACATGAGGCACCATAATATCCAGCACGGCCACCTGAATGTCGCTTGCCTGCTGATCAATCAGCCTGAGAGCCTCGCGGCCGTCATGTGCAAGCAGTACCTGATAATTACTCATTTCCAGGAAATTGGCCAGCATTTCAGCCGGTTCCTGCTCATCTTCAACTAAAAGAATGGTTTGTTTGGGTTGCATGCAGATGATGGCTTTTATAGAATACGGTTTTTACCTTGAACTAATGGACGTTGGATAACTCGCTGCCAGATGAGCAGCGATATATTGGATTCCTTACAATCACAATTGAATCAAAAGGATACATGACCCCTCAAAAAAAAGTCATTTGGATTACCGGTGCATCATCCGGTATTGGAGAGGCACTGGTACATGAATTTAACAAAAAAGGGGCATACTTAATTCTCTCCTCACGCAGAACTGAAGAGCTGGAACGGGTGAAGAACTCATGCGAAAATCATGAGGAAACCGTGCGTATTCTGCAGCTCGATCTGTCCGATACGGAATCTATGGCTTCCAAAGCCGAAGAAGCCATATCTCTATTTGGGTCCGTGGATATGCTGATCAATAATGGCGGGATCAGTCAGCGTGCCTATGCCATTGATACCGAAATGGAAACCGTTCGGAGAATCATGGAGGTCAATTTTTTCGGTACTGTTGCGCTTACCAAAGCCATTCTACCACATATGATCGAGCAGCAATCGGGTCATATTGTAGTCATCAGCAGCGTGATGGGTAAAATCGGCACCAAATATCGGTCAACCTATGCGGCGTCCAAGCATGCACTACATGGTTGGTTCGATTGCCTTCGGCAGGAGGTGTATGAACACGATATCGACGTAACGTTGGTGTGCCCGGGATTCGTCCGAACCAATGTAACGGTAAATGCCCTCACAGGCGACGGTGACAAATATGACAAAATGGAGAAAGCACAGAAAAGTGCGATGCCGGCTGATGAATTCGCTAAGAAACTCCTCCCCAAACTCGCCCAAAAGAAACAGGAAATTTATATCGGCGGATCCGAAATTCTTTCCGTCTATCTGAAACGTCTCTCTCCCCGACTGCTGAATACAATCTTGAAAAAAGTGCAGGTTACTTAAGGGATCAGTATTACAGTATGTCAGGGGGTACAGTATGTCAGTGTCAACCGATCAACAGATCAACCGAGTAAGGAAAATGTTGGATGCAGGCAAGATTTCACAATCCATTTATTGTGGAGCCATCGGCCAAACGCCGGAGGCGTTTAATATCAATAGCCCCGTGCGAAGCGCGGGGTGATGCGAAGCAATTGAATAAATCGCGAGGCAAGATCCTGATCAGCGCTCAAATATATATCGAGGGATTCCGGGGAAGAACAAAGAGATGTTAGACGTCAAACGTCAGACGGGAGACGAATTTAGACTGGCGACTTGTGATTAGCGACTTGCGATTTTTCGCTACTCACTACCCAATACTCACTACTCAGTAACTCCAGGCACTCCAAGTACTCCTAACTCCAAGTACTCACCCTAATCTCTTCCTCTTATTCAGATAGGCCAGCAGCGCCAGGTCGAATGGGCTCATGGTGTCGATTTCCTCAAAGTCGATGCGGGATTCGTTGCAGGCGATTTTAAATTTTGTAGTGTACTCCTTCACCTTTCGCTTGTACTCTTCCCGAACCTGTGCCGGAATAACCTCCAGCTCGGAGCCGGTCTCCATATCCTCAAACAGAAACTTACCGTCCGGAAAATCGAGTTCTCTTTCGCTTTTATGCTCGAGTACATTAAAAAGAAGCACCTCGTGTTTCCTGTGACGCAAATGGCGCAGGGCCGATAGCAGCGGCTCGTGGTTCTCTACATTTTCAAACAGATCCGACATCACAATCACAAGACTGCGGTGTTTCAGGCGTTCCGCCAGATGGTGCAATGCCTCGGCTGATGCGGATGAGCGTCGCCGCTGAGAGTCCCTTTGATTCCTTTCGATCTCCAGCTGTTCTTCCAGCTTTGAATAAAGCAGCCTGAGATGACTGTAGGATGATTTGGCCGGCAGTTTTTCCCGGATCTCCTCATCAAACAGAATCAATCCGCTTGCATCCCGTTGCCGGTGCAGCATGTACATCAGCGACCCGGCCAGATGTATGGCATACTGCATCTTGCTCCATTCCGCAAAGTGCTTAAAACGCATCGAACTGCTGATATCCAGTACGATGTGAGCCCGCAGATTGGTTTCGGCTTCATAACGTTTCACATAAAACCGCTCCGTTTTTCCGTACACCTTCCAGTCGATATGGCGAAATTCATCGCCCTGGTTATAGGGCTTGTGCTCGGCAAACTCTACGCTGAATCCATGATAGGGACTCCGGTGCAGACCGGAGATAAACCCTTCCACAATGGTTCGTGCCTTCATTTCAAGCGGAGCCAGCCGGGTAAGGATGTCGGGATTGAGAATCATTCGTTAAATGTACGTGGAATATGATAGAGAAGACAGAGGATGATGGGTGATGTGAGATTAGTGATGAGTGATGTGTGATTTGGCAGGTCGCAGACGGGAGACAAGTCTTGATTGGCGACTGGCGACTAGTGACTGGCGATTTGCGACTGGCGCTTTTTCACTTTTGCCTTTTGCCTTCTGCCTTTTCACTTTTTGCCTTTTCACTTGCTCCTCAAATTGCCTTATCTTCTTGTCCCTGTTCTGGAAAATGACAGCGGCCTATCTATTCTATCATACAAATCTGCCATGACGAAAAAACGAACCATATATACTTCTGCTGACCAGCTCGATTTCACACTTTCTGATTTGTCGACCATGCCGGCTCCGTCGGAAGTACTGATGGTGAAACCTACCTATTTTGATGTAGAGTATGTCATCAACCCTCATATGAAAGGTCAGTTGGGGCAGGTTGATAAGATGCAGGCCCAAAATGAATGGGAACACCTTGTGGATGCTTATGAGGAATTTGGATATACGGTTCACATTCTGGATGGTATGAGGGGAATGCCCGATATGGTATTTTGTGCCAATCAAAGCCTTCCCTTTGTGGATGAACATGGCACTAATAAAGTGATCATGAGCATCATGCACACTGAGCAGCGCAAAAAGGAAGTGGATGCCATTGAGGCCTGGTACAAAAAGCAAGGATATGAGATCCTGCATCTCGACCCGGATAAAGTATCTGATTTCGAGGGAATGGGAGATGCCATCTGGCACTTCAAAAGACGGCTGCTTTGGGGAGGATTTGGATTCCGTTCTTCCTTAAATGCCTATGAGCAAATTTCAGACATGCTCGATACTCCCGTTATCGCACTGGAGCTGGTGGATGAAAAATTCTACCATCTGGATACCTGCTTCTGCTCACTGAATGAAAAGAACGTTCTGATCTATCCGGATGCTTTTACGGATGAGGGACTCAAACTGATCCACGCACTCTACGACAATGTAATCGAAGCCACATCCTATGAAGCAGAGAAGCTGTT
>JAWVZW010000203.1:0-4694 GCA_033721975.1 Balneolaceae bacterium | reverse complement strand
GACCATCGACCATCGACCATCGACCATCGACCATCGACCATCGACCATCGACCATCGACCATCGACCATCGACCATCGACCATCGACCATCCCTACCTCCCGCATCGGAATGGAATTTGCACGATCGGGCCCCGTTTATGGTTTTCAGCCTCCAAAACCTGAACCAGTCTTGGAAACTTAGTGTAATCAAAGAATCGGTAATATAACCAGGTCATTAAACTCAAAATCTCTCCTGAATCATGGATCGGCCGAATGAGTGCTTCCGCTTCATCATCCCTGGAAAGGGTCTTCAGGGCAAGCCATTCTACCGCAATACCCGTTCCCTTTATTTGTTCGTCGTAAATACGATAGGCCTCCTCTTCCATCCCATCGGCGCATGCTTGCCGCAAGCCGGTTAAGGCAAGACTTACTTCAGGAATTTGAAGTCCTTTAATCAGCTTTCTGGTCTCCTGTGCCCTGTCATATTCTCCCCTCCAGAGCATGATCCGATGCGCCTGATAGCTTAACTGTTCAGAGTAAGGAAATTGATCCAGCATCTGCTGCATAAAAGGATCAGCATTTTCCACATCATTTGCCCAGTAATAAAAAGCCACAATATGGCCACCATTCGAATTATTAATCAGTGAATTTTCCTGCATGCGTTGAATATACTCCTGTGCCCTGTCATATTCTCCGAGATAAGTCATGCGGTCCATGATATTAAGGGCTGAACCGAAATCAGACGGTCGCTTTTCATGATACTGTATCAGGTAATCGAGTGATCGTCTGATCTCCAGGTTGGTATAGGCCTTTGTTGACAAATACAGCAGTTTCTCAATTTCACCCGCATGTTTTATGGCTTCAGACAATCGTTCATCTATCATCCTGAGCTTTTCTTCATAGGAGTATTCCAAAATCCCTGTTCCCATAGTTGTCAGGCCCAGTTCGCCCAGGATCACATTGGCCGACTGGTAGTGTGCGGCTGCAAAAGACGGGTCCAGCTCTCTGGCAATTTCAAAGCGTTCATAGGCCTGGGGTTGATTCACTCCATACAGCAGGGAAGTCCCTTCAAGATAGTTTCGATAAGCCTCGATGGATGTGGTACCTACCTCCAGCATCTCTCTCAATGCCTCCGGATCCATGGCCGTTTCCAGGGCCGTGGCAATCTGGAAGGCAATGTCTTCCTGAATGTCTATAATATCCGTTTTGGGCCGGTCATACGTTTCTGACCAAAGGTGAAAACCATCAGATGCCCGGATCAGCTGAGCCGTGATCCTGTACTTATCGGCAGATTCCCGGACAGACCCTTCAAGAATATGTGCAACCCCGAGAGTATCCGCAATTCTGATCACATCTACGTTTCTGTCTTTGTACTGAAAGGAGGATGTCCGTGAAGCGACAAGCAGATCGGGAGTTTTTGCCAGTGAGTTGAGGAGTTCTTCCGTAAGTCCGTCTGCAAAATATTCCTGGTCACCTCCGGCATTAAAATCATCAAAAGGAAGTACGGCGATGGATTTGTCGGAGACCTGCCGCACGACTGTCTCGTCCTGTTGCAGAATATTTCCGGTACTGCCAGCAAAAAATACACGCTCTACCAGAAGAAATACGATCAGAAGGCTCAAAGAGGTGATGATCAATTTGTTGATCTTTCTGCCTGTCTGGCGGGTCTCAGACTGCTCCTGGGGTACCTCTTCCGTTTTTACCAATCCTTCGGGAGTGAGCTCAAACGCCCAGGCGATGATGAGGGCGATGGGCAGGCCGATCAGCACAAGAACAATGATTGAAGTGTCAAACCAGCCGGGAAGGTTCAGGGGTTCTTCAACAGCCGTTACAACCTGAATAATCAGCCAGCCGGTAATGACATAGGCCGTGCCCACCCGAATAACATTCCGCCTCTTTAACTCCTTAATGATTTCATTTAGACGCATCCCATTTATCCTGAATTAATTCAATCGCATAAAACGAAAAATTGTCCAAAGGTCAAAGGGATATGACCTCATTACCCGGTATTAGAATGGGCATATGTGATGAAGAAATATACCTGAATGATGAATCCGAAGAGGTGCCCCGGCCGGTTGCTTGCAACGAATCTAAAAACAAGTACCATTAGAATCGAAACTGTCATGATGCGCCTCATTTGTAATGGACTAAACAAAATGGTTAATGATTATTAACTTAAGCCGCAATAACCACCGGCAAATCCTAATTGATGTCTACTACGGATTCACAATCAGGCAAGCTTGAGCGCAGACTCGGTTTTGGGGCTGCTCTGTCACTTGGAGTAGGTACTATGGTTGGCGCAGGGATTTTTGTATTTCCGGGTATCGCCGCTGGGTACGCCGGCCCGGCTGCAATGCTATCGTTTGCGCTAGGCGGATGTATTGCCCTGATGGTGGCTGCATCTACTGCTGAACTGGCTACCGCAATGCCCGAAAGCGGTGGGGGGTATTATTTCATATCAAGAACCTTCGGGCCGATATTGGGAACTGTGGTCGGTATTGCACAGTGGCTGGGCTTGATCTTTGCCAGTGCATTTTATCTCATAGGGTTTGGCGAATATGCCAACGATTTGCTAATGGAATTTGGCGTTTCGCTAGGTGACCCCGTTGTGATTCTCGCACTGGTTACAGCTGTAATTCTTACAATGGTGAACATAAGTGGAACGGAAACAGCGGGTGACCTGCAAAACCAGATCGTACTGGCTCTATCTGGATTATTGGGTCTGCTTTTAGGGTACGGAGTCTTGAAAGCGACCGGCATCATTGGTGATTCGTCATTGCCGCAACGCTTTACTCCGGAAGGAATCTTCCCCATTTTCACCACGACAGCTTTGATCTTTACGTCGTATCTGGGGTTTGTACAGATTGCAACGGTTGCAGGAGAGATCAGAGAACCTTACAAAAATCTACCCAGGGCATTAATGGGTAGCGTAATTGTGGTTACACTACTTTACGTTCTTGCCCTTTTTGTGGCTACATCAACCCTGCCGGTTGAAAGGCTTGGAGAACTTGGAGAAACAGCGATGATTCAGGTTGCTGAGTCTTTGATAGGCCGATTAGGCGCCATGATTGTTTTGGGGGCAGGGTTGCTGGCTACCCTGTCGAGCGCAAACGCCTCCATATTGAGTTCTTCACGTGCGATTTTCGCCTTGAGCAAGGATTCAATGATACCGTCTGCCATTAGTAAGGTGAATCAGAAATTCGGTACACCGCACCTAGCGCTATTGAGCGTTGGGGTACCAATTGCACTTTTGACGCTGATTCAAAGTCTGGAAACGCTTGCTGAAGTGGCATCTCTTTTTCATCTTATTATTTACGGGTTGATTTGCATATCGCTCATTGTGCTTCGGAAAAAAGAACCTATCTGGTATGCGCCAACATACAGGGTGCCTTATGGGTTGGCTGTTGCGATTACAGGTGTAATATTGTGTTTCGGTTTGATTGGGTTCATGAGTGTTACGTCAATCATGATTGGCTTTTCATTGATTGCTGCTGCGGGGGTATGGTATTTTTCTTATGCCAGATCGAAGGAACTGGAGCCTCCAAAACCGTCACATATTGTACCGTCACTTCGAAGCCCACGGGTTCTTCTACCAGTTGAAATTCCTGACGCTCCGGTGCCTCCGGTGGCACTTTTCCGGGCATTTTACCGGCTTAAATTGTTTGTGCTGGGTTATCAGGTCATACCTGAACAGACCTCTCCCGATCAAGCCAGAGAACACGCAGAGGACGAAGTAGAAAATAGTTTTCAGAATTATGTTGAAAATATATCAAAAAGTGGGATTGACGCCGAGAAAGAGTTGGTGTTTACATCAAATTATTCGGGCACGCTTTCACAATATGTGAATGAGAAAAAATTCCATGCTCTACTCACGCCTAAACCCATGGAGAGTTTGGAACGCCTGCTTTTGCCCATTTACAAGGATGACCAGATCAATGCAAGGGTAGCAACGATTTTGAGAGAACTGGCTGCCGCCAGTGAGCTGCCCATATCGATTCTTTTTCTGGATGAAGTTGAAGAATCAGAATCATCTGAGCACAGGCTGAAAGTGCTCGAGTCAAAAGCCAGAAGACAATTCTTGAGATCGGGAATCAATGAGGGACAAATCAGGACGCAGTCTGTAAATGTGGATAACATCGTCGAGGCAGTAGACCAAATCGCTTCATCCGACGATTTGGTCATCATTCCGGAATCAAAGGAGACAGATCGGGAACGGCTTTTCCAAAACATTCATAATGAGATTCAGCAAAAGCTTGATTGTCCAACTTTGGTCATTTTCCAGGAAACGGATGAGTCAGGTACCGATCAGCAGAAACAGGAAAAGGCAGAAGAAATAACCAGCTAATACGGAACCTACGTTAACGTTTGTACTCTTAGTAAGAAGGAAAAAAACGGGCTATTGATTGAAGACTTTTTAATCCAGTCCTTCGCCCGGCTGTGGTGTAGGAATTACCACAGCCACCTCATCCCTGTAAGCTATCCATTCATTGAACAGGTCGTTATAAATCTCAGGATATTGATCTTTCACATCATTCTGTTCACCGCGGTCTACCGACAGGTCATAGAGTTCGAAGTTGGCCTCATCAAAAGGCATCTCAATATTTACCAGTTTCCAGTTACCCTTGCGAATTTGAATGTAACCTCGATGCTCCAGCGGGAATACATAATCGTCAGGGTGTAAAGAAGTCCTTGCTCCGGTCAGAAGCGGCAACAGT